>CANEZU010000228.1 GCA_947444255.1 Flavobacteriaceae bacterium
GACATACTTAAACGACGTATTGCCGCATATCGCACTCTAAAAAATTCGTCTAAATTATTAGAAAATATCCCCAAAAAACGAAGTCGGTCTAATAATGGAACATTATCATCTCCCGCTTCTTGTAAAACTCTGGCGTTAAATGCCAACCAACTTTTCTCCCTGTCTATGTATCTATTTTCCGCCATCTAATAATTTTAAATCTTTTGGGAATATCGTTTTATGTATTCGTCCTTTAATTATTGACTGCCAACTATCGGAATTGAATTGCAAATGAACAAAACCTGTTGTTGGAATATTAATTATAAATAAATCTCCAAATTTATTAACAAAATTTGTAATTGCAGCATTGTGACCAAAAAGAATAACATTATCATAATCATTGGAACAAGATCGGATACTTTTTTCAAGATTCTCATCATCAAAAGTATATAGCTCTTCTTTAAAAATGATATTTTCTATTGGATAAGAAATATTTTGAGCAAATATAAGTGCTGTATCCATAGCTCTTTTCGCGGTGCTACTCCATATCATAAATGACTTTGGTAAATCTAAAATACAGTTTTCAGAAACTAAATGAGCATCTTTAATCCCTCTTTTGTCCAAAGGACGATCACTATCATTTGAAGGTGCATTCCAACTGGATTTCGCATGTCTAACTACAATTAGATTTTTCATATAAGAAATATTTATTTTACAATTTCATTAAATGAACCATTAATACAAGTGAACAATTTACAAAATTTATATTGTTCCCTCGCATTTAAATCCAATAAAAATAAATTGTTAGTTTATGAAAGAAAATTACTATTAATTTAATTAAAACAAATGTTAACAAAAAAATTAACATATCTGTTTTAATTAACATTTCATAAAATTTCAAAACTCGAATTGAGCTTGTTTTTTAATTGATTTTCGTATAATTTTTTAGAAATAACGAAGCTCTAAATCTGAGTATTTATATACCAAAAAGCCTTCGTAGATTCCGAATTTCACATTAGAAGACTTACTTATAAAAGATTAATTTAGTCCCTGTAGCATCTAAACCAATTTTCTTATCACTTTAATACTAATCAAAAAAACTACTTTTTTTTTGTTAATAATTCGTCAAAATGACTTTTCAACGACTATTCAGGTTGTTGACAGAGCAAATGATTGGAAAAAGTTTTATGTAGGTAATTTAGCCTAAGATTAAATTAATGAAAATTCTTAATACAAACTAAATCTAAGTTTCAAAAGAATAATTGCTAACATAAACCCAGATTACTAAACTTTATTCTGAAAGAAATTCCGACAATTGTTTATAAAGATCTATATAACATCCCAAAATTAGGAACTTAAAAAAACGAAAATGAAAACAACTTTACTTCTTACAATTACATTTTTATCTTTTTTATCAAATCTAAGCTCTGACAAATGCTCCAGTTGGATGCCTTTCGGACAAAGCAAAACCGAATCCTTACTATTCCTTAGAACTTGTGAAAGTGAAAGTGGCGATTCTGGATATTTAGAAATCAAGAATGATAACGAAAAAGATGTAAAACTTACTTATGTAATTAACTTCAATAACGGAGAATTTCTTACGGCTAATGTTAAGATTCCTTTTGATGACAAAACATCAGAAATAATCTGCTTGAATTGTTTAGCGTCTATGGGTGGCGGTATTGCCTCCTGGAAATTTGAGAATATTATTTTTGAAGGCCAAGCCGGCTACTAATTCAATAAAATCGTATCACATGTAGTTGTAACCTGACTGACTACTCCATTAAATCCAAAAAATACTCCCCTTATTAATAAAATTTGATTGTATGAAAACGAAAATTACTCTGCTTTTACTTGCTTTCTTTATGTTCGCTAGTAATTTATATTCACAAAATCCTGATAAAACCTTTTCTAGTGGTTCCTATATTATTGACATGGGACGGAACACCTCATTAAATGAAGGATTAAAACCCTATGGTTTAGTTTACGCTCTTATTCAAGCCAACGTTCCTGTTTATTGGTCTATTAATTCCTCAAAAGTTAAAGATGGTGCTGATTTTTCTGTTGGAGCTAAAGAGTACAAAGGCGGAACTTTTATAATAGCTGCTGAAGATGCCGCAAGTATTGCAAGTTTAATTTCCACTTGGAAATCAAATGGAGCAGTTGTAGATGGCCCAATGCTTAATGCGTTTACAGCTCCGGTTTTTAATAAACTAACCAGCTGGCCAAGAGGTTTATTAGATGATGACAATGGAAGTTTAATAATTCCTTATTATGATAATGCAGGAATCCCATCGACTTCTTATGTAACACAAGCAAATCCAACTAATCTAAACAGTTGCGGGGATATTTATATTCTACCGCATGCTGATCCACAGAATTGGTCATCAATTTATGTAAATAAATTAAAAAGTTATATGAATAACGGTGGTTATCTTTGGGTAGGTTGTCATGCTGTTAGTGCTTTAGATTTGGCAAGTTCCGGAAATCCAACTCCATTTAATTTTCTTACTACTAATGGATTAGTTCCATGGGGTAGTCACAGTAAGCCTACAGTTGTTGGAACTTATAATACAACCGCTAATGCCGATCCCGTGATGCAGTTTATGGGAAAAATGGATGCATCACTTCAAAATGGCTCGGAAAATATTTATCTTCCAAAATCAGGATCATTATGGAGAAGCACCACCAAAATTGCTGTTTATCAGAATAATTATACAGACTCTGGCAATAATTACACTTTCCCCACAAATCCGGCTGCTCTTGTAGCTTATGGATCGACTTATGGTGATGCTAGTAAAGGAATGGTCATGTATCAAGCTGCTCATACTTATACTGGAGGTAGTACTGAATCTAAAATTGCAGCTCAAAGAGCCTTCTTCAATTTTATTCTATTAGCAGGAATTCAACAACAAATTAATATTAGTCTTGCTAGTACATTTCCAACAGTCTTGACTCCTGGTCATTCCTATCCATTAAGCGCCACTGTAACAGGAAATCAAGGAGCTATTAGCTATGAATGGTCATTTATAGGTGGTGGAAATTTTTCTAGTACTACAACAAATCCAACAACTTATACTGCACCTTCTGTAATTGGAAATATTGCATTACGTTTAAAAGTAACCGATGGCTGTCTCCGATCAAATTTTGTTTCTGCATTTATGAATGGTGGCTCAACGGTTAGTTGCGCTGCAGAGGCAACGCAACCATCAACTCCAACTTTTTTAGATAATTGTGGGGGGACAATTGCATTTTCTGGACCAATTGTAACAAACGGACCAAATACTCCGTGTAATACGACTAAAACCTATACTTGGTCTTATACTGATTATACGACTTGCAGTCCAAGTGCTAGTCCATACACTCGCAACTGGTCTTATATCTATACAATTAATGATTTAATTGCTCCAATTATAAGTACTGCGGGCGCAAATGTTTCAATTAGTTGTCCAACAACTCCAGAATTTACGCCTCCAACTGCAACTGATAATTGCGGTCTGGCATCCGTTAATATTCTATCTACTACTATAACTCCCGGAAGTCATCCTGGCATATACAGCACAACGAGAACATGGGACGCAACTGATTCTTGTGGAAATCATAGTAATACGGTTAGCCAAACTATAACCGTTCAAGATATAACTGCTCCGATTACTCCTATATTAGAAAACCTAACTGCTCAATGTTCTGTTACACCTACTGCGCCAACTACAACTGATGCTTGTTGTACGGGAACTATCACTGGAACTACAACTACTTCTTTCCCTATATCTGCTCAAGGTACCACAATTGTAACCTGGACTTTTATTGATAGTAATGGAAATTCAACCTCTGCTACTCAAAACATTATTGTGAAAGATAACATCAATCCTACCATTACTGCACCTACTGCAACTACAGGAACTACTAATGTGGCTTGTACTTCTACTAATGTGATTTTAGGAACTCCAATAACTGCTGATAATTGCGGGGTGGCAACTGTAACTAATAATGCTCCTGCTGCTTTCCCTCTAGGAAACACAACAGTAACTTGGACTGTAACGGATAATGCAGGTCTTACAGCAACAGCTACTCAATTAGTAACTGTAACTGATAACATCAATCCTACTATTACTGCACCTACTGCAACTACAGGAACTACTAATGTGGCTTGTACTTCTACTAATGTGATTTTAGGAACTCCAATAACTGCTGATAATTGCGGGGTGGCAA
>CANEZU010000229.1 GCA_947444255.1 Flavobacteriaceae bacterium
AATACCCACTACTTTAGTATCCATTGAAACCAAATAATTCATCTTGTCACCACGGTGAATATTTAACGCCAAACAAGCGGGTCACATACCATGTGTTGGATAGATATCCCCTCGGTGTGTTGCATTATAATCCAATCGCCAGTTGTTCCAATAATCTGCCCAATAAGGCTCAAGATTATGAATATAAGAACCTTCTGCGTGAAGGATTTCTCCAAACAATCCTTTTTGAGCCATATTTAATGTGGTCAATTCAAAGAAATCATACACACAATTTTCCAATTGCATGCAGTGCTTTCTGGTCTTTTCGGAAGTATTGATGAGCTCCCAAATCTCCTCCATGCTCATTGCAGCAGGTACTTCGATTACAACATGCTTACCGTCTTTCATCGCTTGAACGCCAATACTAGCGTGGTGTTTCCAATCGGTTGCTACATAAACAAGGTCTACATTGGGAAGTGCCGTTACTTTTCTCCAGGCATTTTCATCACCAAAAAACTCCTTTGCTTTAGGAAAACCCGCTTTTACAAGCATTTCATTAGCCGATTTAGTATTTTTTTCTAACATATCACAAAGAGCCACAATCTCGACGCCAGGAATATTAATTAGACTCTCTACATGACCCGGACCTCGCATTCCTAAACCAATAAATGCCACACGAACTATTGGAATTGGCGCTGTAGACAGCCGCAAAACATCCTTTTGCCCTGCGGGGCGAATAGGACTTGGAGTTTTAATCATTTGAGCTGATAAATTAAGCATTCCAAAAAACACGCAGGCAACTAGCAAAAAAGTAGAGAATTTTGTTTTCATATTCATAGTAAATTATTATTTTTTTTATAATAAGCCGATAATCTCTTTATCGACAATTTCTTTTAAAGCGTACTTTTTTAAGCTCTTCACCTGCACTCATTAAGGTAATTCGTCAAAATTAACAGTCGGTTTTTGATGGTTTAAAGCTCGTGTAAAATGACTTCGTGCTTTGACATAATCATTAAAAAAACCTCCATTTTTCAAATAAAAGGAGTTCTTGTCTACGCCTCCCGAATAATCCATTCGATACCCTTTAGCAGCTGTTGCATCTATTGTGAATTCGGACCTATTGATCTCAAACCAATTTCCCTTACTATCTGAAATCCACTGATTATTAAACAACCCCCTTCGCGTTAAATTTCCCTGCTCAGGAATGAAATTTTCCAAAAAAGAATGAAAATGTTTTAAATAGGTAGTTGTCATAGGACGACTAAAACTTGCTATCAGTTGCCAGTGATTGATTTCAGGGGCAAAGAAATAAGCGCTATAAATTGTTGTATTATCTTTTTGAGGGACTCCATGAACCAGAAATTTATAAGTGCTTCCAGCTAGCCAATTGTATTTCATATAACTTTGACCTCCAGAACCTTCATTACCAAATTCTCCCGAACTAACTTCGCTGCCTTTTCTCAACATTTTTATTTTATAGGATTCCGGAATACTTTCAGGATCATCTGTCTGGAAAGGACTCCATACCGAAAAGAGTATTCTGCGTTCCAAATTAGAATTAACCTGAATCCCAAAATAGCCTTCTTTAAAACCTATTGCCATAAAATAAGAGCCAACAATATCATTTCCTTTTTCGACAATAAGTTCATTATAATACCATTCTGCATTTACGTTTTCTGGTACCTCGTAGTTTAAATGCACCGAAGGTCCTCGCCTGCCCCAATGATAGTAATTCCCTTCATTATTGGGAACTAATGCGATCTTGCCTTTAAAATCATCACTGCTAATCCTTAAACTGGATATAGAAGGAAAATTACGTGCTGTTTTATTGATTCCTTTTATTTTTAGAGCTACATATCCAGTATCCGATATTTTCCAGTTACCAACTACGACTTCTTTTTGGATAGTTTCATCAAATATAACTTTTTTAGATTCCTCATTAATTGTAAATTCTAAAACGGCCTTTCCTTCTAACAAAAAGGATTCCTCAATTGCTATCTTAAAGTTTCCTGCTTCCGAAATCCGAAAATAAGCCGTGAAATATTCCTCAGGATTCGTCCAATTTTCAATTCCATTATTCGTAATCGTAGTACTTCCGTCTATGTGAAAGGAGCTAAAGGCATTCCCACCAAGATTCAAAGATAATTGGGTTTTTGAATTTTGGGCAGTAGATGCAGTACTTAAAAGAATCAGCATAAAAAAAGAAATCGTTATTTTCAAATACCACATATTCTGAAATTATTTTATATCCCTTCACCTCACTTTTTTAAAAAACAGCTCAAAACCGCCGCTAAACAACTTTACGAAACTAGGCCAATATTTTAAAATAACAAAAAAAATATTGAAATAGATTCAATTTCGTGTATTATTTTTACTTGTTTTATTAGAATAAAATATATAGTTTCGTAAAATTAATACTAAGAAATACTATTCAGAACCAACGGTATACCAAATTACCATCCCGTTTTTTTATAAATAAATGAGAAAAATACATTCATTGGCACCGGGTCGCACTTGCCTCTTTGGAGATCATCAAGATTATCTTGGCCTGCCTGTTATTGCCTGTGCAATTAATCGAAACATAGAATTAATCGCTGTAGAAAATACGACGGAAGTTTTCAAAATAAATATGGTTGATATCAATGAAGTTAGAACTATTGATATCTATAAAATAGTTACTAATTTAGAAAAACGAGATTATTTTGCTTCCTCATTACGAGTCCTAAGAAGACATGGCTGTATTCCAAATGTTGGATATGATATTACAATAAAAGGGAACATACCAATAAATTCAGGCCTCTCCAGCTCCTCTGCCTTATTAATAGCTTGGATTAACTTCTTGATTACCGCCTTTGGTGTCGATGAAAAAGTTACACCTGAATTCCTAGCTAAAATGGGCTACGCTTCTGAAGTTTTAGAACATGTTGAACCTGGCGGAATGATGGACCACTATAGTATTGGAATCGGTACTATTGTTCATATTGATACAAAAGAACCTTTTTGCTGTTCGGTTATTGGTACTCAATTAAATGGTCTTATTACGGGCGTTTCTGGTGTACCGAAAGAAACAATAGGCCTAATAGGTGAAATAAAAGGAAATGCGGTATTGGCAATAGACTGTATAAAACAAAATTTTAAAGATTTTGATCTATACAACACTGAAATAACAGATTTAGATAAATACTACCAATATTTACCAAATCAGTTAGTTCCCTATTTTGAAGCAGCCATAAAAAATCACCATTACACTAAACAGGCCCTGAAAGAATTTCAAAAACCAACACTCGATCTAAAAAAAATTGGTGCTTTAATGAATGAACATCATGCTGTTTTAAGAGATTTATTAAAAATTACCGTGCCTCGGATTGATGCTATGATTAATGCTGCATTAAATGCTGGTGCCTATGGTGCTAAAATAGTGGGTTCTGGCGGAGGGGGCAGCATTGTTGTGCTTGCTGAACCTGGAAATGAGGCCCCTGTGGTAGCAGCGATACTGGCGGCAGGTGCTCTTGAAGCCTATGCTATATCTGTAGCTCCAGGCGCACAAATACTAGAAACTATCTAAAAATAAAAAGTAGTAAAGATGCATGACAATCTCATTATTTTAGCCGCTGGTGCTTCTTCTAGAATGAAAAAAGAATTGGTTTCTGATACTTTAAGCGCACTAGAAATAGCCCAAGCAAACGAAAGAAGCAAAGGTTTAATTGGTGTTGGTCCAAACGGCAGACCTTTACTAGACTACCTATTATCAAATGCTAAAAAAGCGGGCTATAAAAACATCTTCCTTATTATTGGAGAACAGGGCGATTTATTTAAAGAGTTTTACGGAAAGGAAAAACAGAATAATGATTTTCAGGCTTTAAACATCTCTTTTGCAATTCAATATATTCCTCAAGGAAGAATAAAACCATTCGGTACAGCCGATGCAGTATTCCAAGCAGTCGAACAATATCCCGAATTAAATACCCAAAGTTACTCGGTTTGCAATAGTGACAATCTATATTCAGCCCAGGCATTATATGCTTTAAGAGAAACAGAGAGCCCAAATGCTTTTATAAGTTACAATAGAGACGCCATGGAATTCCCCACTGAAAGAATATCAAATTTTGCCATAGCTAAATTAAATAATGACAATCAATTAGTGGACCTAATTGAAAAACCAACAGCTACAAATTTAGAAAGTTACAAAGATATTGATGGAAAATTAAGA
>CANEZU010000230.1 GCA_947444255.1 Flavobacteriaceae bacterium
TTTAAATTTTGCTCAAAAAGCGGTTTACTACGCTAAAACCACAAAAGACAATACCAAACAAGCGATAGCATATGCTACATTAGCTTCCATTTATTTGGATTTGAAGAAATTTGATGATGCTATAGAAACTTATAATAAAAATCTTACTTTTTACAAAGAGGATAACCCCTCTGCTCAGCAAGCCTATTCTTATTATAAATTGGGTTTATGCTATATTGAAAAAAACAATTATATCCGAGCAGAGTATAATTTTAACAAAGCCCAAAACATCTACGAAACTATAAATATTCCTGGTGCAATTGAATTACTTTACCTTCAAAAAGGTATTATTTATAGAGAAAAAGGCCTTGATCAGTTAGCTATTCCAATTTTTGAACAAATTATTTCAAAAAAAGATCATGAAGATTTATTTAAAACAAAAGCAGAAGCTTTGTATCAAATAGGAAATATTGAAGCCCACAAAAATAGAAATAATTTAGCATTAAATTATCTGAATCGTGCCATTGATCTCAACTCGAAAGGGACCGATATCGACCAAAAATCAAAAATTTTATTAGCTTTAAGTGAGGTCAACGAAAAAATGCTAAATATTAACATTGCTCATAGCTTATTAAAAGCGCATATATTACTAAAAGACAGTATTGAAAATAGTAATGATCAGAAATTATCGGATGGCGACTTTATTGGATTTAATGAAAATGAAACCTTAAAAACAGTAGATCAGCTTAATAAAGAGAATAAAGAACAAATAAAATCAGGAAAAGTGGCTAAGCTTATCAGTATTCTCGCAATTGCCTTAATTTCTATATTATCACTTTTGAGTTTATCCCTATATAAAAACAACATTATTCGTAACGAGACGAACCTAATCCTGAAAGAAAAAAACAGTGAACTCGAAATAGCTAAAGACAAAGCAGAGAAAGCCTCTAAAGCACGATCTGAATTTCTTTCTACCGTGAGTCATGAACTAAGAACACCACTGAATGCGATAAACGGGATTACTCATTTGCTTTTAGAAGAAAAACCAAAAGAAACACAACTCAATTATTTAGCATCCTTGCAATTTTCCGGAAATTATCTCTTAACTTTTATAAATGAAATTTTAGAAATAAACCGAATCGAGTCCGGAAAAATTGAAATTGAGAACATTAATTTCGATTTAAAACTACTTATTGAAAACATCCACCATTCTCTAAAGGAACTAGCACAGGTTAACAAAAATATTTTTACTATTGAAATTGAGGAGAACATCCCAAATTATCTTATTGGAGATCCTACTAAATTATCCCAAATATTTTTAAATTTAATTAATAATGCTCTAAAATTCACCTATAACGGACAAGTTAAAATACTATTAAAAGCGATAAATACCACAACAAAAAACACCAAAATTCATTTTGAAATTTTAGATACTGGCATTGGGATTGCTGAAGATAAAATAGAAACTATTTTTGATAGTTTTTCTCAAGGATCAATAGAAATCAATAGAAAATATGGTGGAACGGGTCTTGGACTAGCTATTGTAAAAAAGCTAATTCAAATATTAGGCGGCACAATTAAATTGGAAAGTAAATTAGGCCAGGGCTCCTCTTTTACTTTTGATCTTAATTTCGAAAATGGAACTGCTGATATACCGCTGGAAATCATTTCAAATTATGATGAATCTGTATTGAAAAATAAAAAAATACTTTTAATAGAAGACAATAAAATCAATCAGATGATTACTAAAAAAATGCTTGAAAACAAGGGGATTTTTTGTCATGTTATTGACAATGGTGAAGATGCCGTTGAGGCCGTTAAAAATAATATTTATGATCTAGTTCTTATGGATGTTCATTTACCTGGCATTAATGGAACAATAGCCACTCAAACCATCCGGACTTTTAATACTATTACACCTATTATAGCATTAACCGCAATATCTCTGGATGAAAACAGAGATTTATTACTGTCCTTTGGAATGAATGATGTGATTACGAAACCTTTTAATCCGAACGATTTCTATAAAATAATAGCTGAAAATATTAGTAAAACTAGTACTCTAATATAAGCATTCGTATCAAATTTCTAACTTCAGGTTCTGCTTTTTGGGCGGCTTCTAAAACCTCGGAATGGCTAACGGTATCAATATTTCCTTCGTCTCCCATATCCGTAATAACAGAAATCCCAAAACATTCTATATCCATATGTCTGGCCACAATAACTTCAGGAACGGTGCTCATTCCAACGCAATCAGCTCCAATATTTTTGACCATTCTGTATTCGGATAAAGTTTCAAATGTAGGGCCTTGTAAACCCAAATAAATCCCGTCTTTTACTTCAATTCTCAAAGAAATAGCAATTTCCTTTGCTTTAGCAATCATTTTTCGACTATAAGGGGCACTCATATTTACAAAACGAGGACCAAAGCGTTCGTCATTTTTACCTCTCAAAGGATGTTCCGGCATCATATTGACATGGTCATTAATCAAAACAATATCTCCTACTTTGTAATTTACATTTACCCCGCCTGAAGCATTCGACACAATCAATTTCTGCACCCCTAAATACTTCATTACACGAACAGGAAATGTCACTTCCTTCATGGAATAGCCTTCATAAAAATGAAATCTACCCTGCATAGCAATAACTTTTTTTGTCCCAATACTTCCAAAAACTAAAGCACCTTTGTGGCCTTCTACAGTGGAAACCGGAAAATTTGGAATTGCCGAATAGGGTATTGTAAATTCAACACTAATATCATTTGTAAATCCACCCAATCCCGAACCTAATATAACACCATATTCTGGATTAAATGAAGTGTGTGCTTTAATATAACTAACTGTTTCCTGAACTTTTTCCCACATAATTTTGTATTTTTTTATCAAAATCAGCGGAGGCTGATAAGAAATTAGTTTTTATTGGTAAGAAAAATAGCTGCTCTTGAGGGAAATCATTTTTCAAACGAACATAATCTTTCTCGCTTGTAATTATTATTTTAGCACCGGCTAACTTTTTGATTTCAGCAATATCGCTTTCCGAAAAATGATGATGATCCGGATACGTTTTTACCAAATCATTGGTCTGTTTTACAAAATCGAAGAAGGGTTTTGGTTTAGCAATACCCGCTAATACTAATTTATCTAGTGCCTTTATTTCTACTATTTTTTTAGTAAGATTCGCAGAATAAACACTATCGTCATAAATCACCCTGCTAAAAAAAACAGGCTTTTTATTCCCTAATTTTTCTTTAATCTCGTTTTGTTCTTTATCCGTAAGACTTTCAGGACATTTGGTAACAATAATTAAATCCGCTCTTTGTGCTCCTTTTCGAGATTCCCTTAAATTACCGGTTGGCAATAGGAAATCATCAGAAAATAAATCGCCATAAGAAGTTAAAAGAATATAAAAACCGGCTCGTACTTTCCGATGTTGAAAAGCATCATCTAATAAAATCAAATCAGGTTTTTCTTTTAAAGAAAGTAATTGCTGAATTCCATTTGTCCTATCAGCATCAACAGCAACCTTAATATTAGGGAATTTCAAATAATACTGATACGGTTCATCGCCAATAATAGCGGCATTTACGGATACATCTGCCAAAATAAAACCTTCTGATTTTCTTTTATATCCCCGACTTAATGTAGCTATTTTATAATTATCGGAAAGCAGTCGAATTAAATATTCAATTTGTGGCGTTTTCCCAGTTCCACCAACACTTAAATTTCCTACAGCAATTACAGGTAAATCAAACATATATGATTTTAAAACTCCTTTATCATACAGAAAATTCCGAATGCTACTTATCAGACCATATAAAATAGCCAATGGAAATAGTAATTTTCGCATTAAATTCATTTTACGAATGTATAATATTTATCTTTGAATTTGAAAATTTTGTTTCTTTTGTTTAAGGATTACTGTTGCTATAACGTAAACTTTAAACCTCAGACTTTAAACTATAAACATGAAAATAAAAGAGATAATATCCGTTCTGGAAGAAATGGCACCACTAGCCTATGCTGAAGATTTTGACAATGTAGGTTTACTCCTAGGCGATGTCGAAGCCTTTTCGACCGGAATACTGGTTTGCCACGATGCCCTCGAAAATATAGTCGATGAAGCGATTGCAAACAAATGCAATTTAATTGTATGCTTTCATCCAATTGTATTTAGTGGCTTAAAA
>CANEZU010000231.1 GCA_947444255.1 Flavobacteriaceae bacterium
GAATAGGCCGAGCGGGTTATGATAAACGGACGCTTAGGATAGGAAAATTGCTTCACCCCCTCATAAGTAGCGCGCGCCATTTGTGTTCCGTAGATATTGTGTGCTTTTCGGTGGCTGCAAGGGTTTCCGTCATAATCATGGCGTACATCCATAGGGAAGGTTTTGCCGGGAACCTCCATAACGGCCGGTTCATTCATATCGTTCCACACCCCTTTTACACCTATATCCGATATTAATTCTTTAAACAATCCCGCCCACCATTCGCGGACCGCCGGATTGGTATAATCGGGGAAATTACATTCTCCAGGCCATACTTTCCCTTTCATATAAGGACCATCAGCCCTTTTACAAAAGAAATCTTTTTCTAAAGCTTCCTGATACACCCAATAATCAGTGTCTATTTTAATCCCAGGATCGATTATCACTACGGTTTTAAAACCGTCAGCAGCCAATTCGGCCACCATGCGCTTTGGATCTGGGAAATAGTCTTTGTTCCAAGTAAAACAGCGGAAACCTTCCATATAATCAATGTCCAAATAAATGGCATCGCAGGGAATTTGCAATTCACGAAACTTAGCCGTAACTTCTTTTACATTACTTTCCGGGAAATAACTCCATTTACTTTGATGATAACCCAAAGCCCACATAGGCGGTAACTCTGGTTTTCCAGTCAAATGGGTATACGTCGTTACCACATCTTGCATTTTTGGTCCGTAGATGAAATAATAATTCATCTCCCCACCTTCAGCCCAAAAGCTGCTGACGTTACGGCGCTCCTGGCAAAAGTCAAAGGAGGATTTAAAGGTATTGTCAAAGAACACCCCATAGGCCTTTTTACTTTGCAGACCGATGTAAAAGGGAACCGACTTGTATAAGGGTTCCTGATCTTTGTGAAAAGCATATTGGTCCATAGCCCAATTTTCTACTCTTTTTCCTTTTAAATTCGAATGCGAAGCCTTGTCGCCCAAACCATAAAAACACTCGCCGTCCTTAGAAGACTTACTCATTTTGACAATATTACCGCCAAAATGGTAGCTTTCTTCCCAATGGAAGCCTTTCTCATCTTCCAAGATGCAATTGCCATCCAAATCTTCAATGGAGATTCTTAAATCGTCTTTCTGAATTTTGCAAATCAGCTTGCTAGTTTGGATCTGATAAAAAGCATCTTTCTCGATGATTTCTAAAAAATTATAACCATGCGATTGGGTTTTATCAATAGCATAGGAAAAATCCTTGCTAAAATAACCCTTGGTGGTATATCTAAATCGGAGGAGACTATCTCGAAGTACCGTCACTTTCAAAATGACACTGTTATCAGTATAAAAATAAACGCTGTCGACCTCTTTGCTGATTTTTACTATTTTGCTAGGAAATAAATCGCCTTTAAATTCCAGTTCGGTGTTTGTAATCATAATTGGTTTTTTAGGGTGTTAAAGTCTGCGTTCTCGATTTCCCAAACTTAATAAATTTCTTTGTTTTTATAAAAAAAAACTTGCTTTTTCTACGAAAACGTTCTCGTTAATTTTGGTTCTAACTAGCTTATTTTAAAGACGATTACACTCAGCGGAGGCAGAATCAAAGCTGCTGAAAAAGGACGGCCATCCCAAGGGATATCTTCTACCTTTACAGGCTTTGTCGTTCCTTGTCCGCTTCCAGAATATTTCACGGCATCGGTATTAAAAACAGGCGTTAATTTCCCTTTCTGTGGAATGCCAATGCGGTAATTCTCGCGTACTACAGGAGTGAAATTACACACCACCACCAGATTTTCCATGGGTTTGTTCCCTTTGCGGATAAAGGAAAGTACCGCATTCTGATGATCGGAATAATTGATCCATTCAAAACCCTCGCCGCTAAATTGCTTTTCATACAAGGCCGGATAGCTTTTATAAAGGCCATTCAAATCGGTGATCAATTGCAAGATGCCTTTGTGATAATCATAATCTAATAAATGCCAATCCAAGCTGGATTCAAAATTCCATTCGCCACCTTGTCCGAATTCGGCGCCCATAAACAATAATTTGGTTCCGGGATGGGTGAACATATAGCCATAAAGCAAACGAAGATTGGCAAACTTCTGCCATTCATCGCCAGGCATTCTATTGACAATCGATTTCTTTCCATACACTACTTCATCGTGAGAAAGCGGTAGCATAAAGTTCTCGGTAAAAGCATAGGTCATCGAAAAGCTCAGCTCATTCTGATGGTATTTTCTATAAATAGGTTCTTTTTTAAAATAGTCCAGGGTGTCGTGCATCCAGCCCATCATCCATTTCATACCAAAACCAAGTCCACCTGCAAAAGTCGGTCGGGAGACCATCGGAAAGCTGGTACTTTCCTCTGCAATTGTCTGTACGCCTTCATAATTAAAGTAGACGGCTTCATTAAAATCTTTAAGGAAACTAATGGTGTCCAAATTCTCTCGGCCCCCATAAATATTGGGTTCCCATTCCCCATCGTTTCGGGAATAATCGAGATAGAGCATCGAGGCCACAGCATCCACACGAAGGCTGTCGGCATGATAGTAATACAGCCAAAAAAGGGCGTTGCTAATTAGAAAAGAGCGCACCTCATTGCGGCCGTAATTGAATACGAGACTCTTCCAATCGGGATGATAGCCTTTACGCATATCGGGATGTTCGTATAAATTGGAGCCATCAAAATAGCCCAATCCATGCGCATCACTCGGGAAATGCGAAGGTACCCAGTCCAAGATCACGCCTATTCCCGCCTGATGAAACTGATCGACGAGATACATGAAATCCTGTGGCTTTCCAAAACGGCTCGTCGGTGCAAAATAACCCACCAGCTGATAGCCCCAAGAAGGATCATAAGGGTATTCCATAATAGGCATAAACTCCACATGGGTAAATCCAGTGGCCTTGACGTATTTCACTAAATCATCGGCCAGCTCCATATAAGTCAAGAACTTCCCTTCGGCATTGCGTTTCCAGGAACCCAAATGGACTTCGTAAACCGAATACGGCCGATCCAGCGCATTCGTCTGCACCCGGGATTTCATCCAGTTCTGGTCTTTCCATTTATAATGGGTATCCCAGACCACCGAAGCCGTATGTGGAGGTTGCTCGCAGTATAAGGCAAATGGATCTGCTTTCTCGGTCGTCACTCCCCCATTTTGAGATTGTATCTTGTATTTATAGGTAGCTCCTTTTTCGATATTCGGAATAAAACCTTCCCATATACCAGAGCTGTCCCAGCGTACCTGAAGTTCGTGTTCTCCTGCGGTCCAAAAATTAAAATCGCCTACCACTGAAACGGTCTCGGCCGAAGGAGCCCAAACGGCAAAATAAACGCCGGCTACACCATCGATAGTGAGCAAATGCGCTCCTAATTTTTCATACAATCTAAAATGCTTGCCGGCTTTGAATAAATCAATATCAAAATCTGTAAAAAGAGAATGCGTCTGTACTGCTGCCATATATATCGTGTTATACCGGTATCGGTTTCTATTTGCGTTCCTATTCGCCTAAAAATGCCCTATATTTGTAAGGAAAGAGAGGTGAAATTATTTTTCTAAAATTAGTAAAAAATATAGAATATATTCCGCTCCACCTAAATTTATTAAAATGCCAAAGAATCCCAAGAAAGCGAAGCCATTATTAGAAATTCCTAAAATAATAGGGCTCAGTATCCGAATTTTATCTTTTTTATCTACGAATAGGTTGGTTTTGTTTGCCGCTAAATTGTTTACAAGCCCTATAAAACATCGCATTCCGAGGCGAGAATTAGAAATGGACCGCCTCAGCCGCCAGCAAATGCTCCTTATCCCTGCTATTGGCCGAAAGGTAAATGTCTATCATTTTGGCAACAGCCCTAAGAAAATACTACTCGTTCATGGCTGGTCCGGACGCGGCACCCAATTGGTGAAATTCGCTGAGGAATTAGTGGCTCTCGGCTATGAAACGGTCAGCTTTGATGCGCCCGCTCATGGAAAATCCCCAGGCAAGCGCTCCCAAATGCTCGATTTCATAGCAACTATAGTCGAACTAGGCAAGCAATTCGGCCCCTTCCAAGGCGCCATAGGGCATTCTTTGGGCGGTATGTCGCTGATGAATGCGTGTACACTTGGACTCGATATTCAAAAACTGGTGATCATCGGCAGCGGAGATCAAGTCAAAGACATC
>CANEZU010000232.1 GCA_947444255.1 Flavobacteriaceae bacterium
ACTATAATTTTTTGAATGGGTTTCATTACGATCTGGTTTTAGTACTGAATAATTTCGCTACAGCGCCTAAATCAGTATCGATCTGGAATACCGCTGTAAAATCATCAAGTCGGTTAAAAAAATAAGCTACTTTCAGTAGCGATTCTAAAGAGATCTGACCGCTTGTTTCAAATCGTTTGATGCTACCAAAAGAGACTCCGGATCGCCTAGACAATTCAAGTTGTGATATTCCATTTTTTTTACGCAATTGCTGTGTTTTTAAAACCAGTTCTTGCATAACATCCAAAGGTGTTTTTGTTATACTGTATTTTGACATAAATAGATAATATAGTATACAAATATACTTAAAAATTACTATAATAGATAATATAATATATAGTACTGGAAACGATTTAGCCACAAAAGTAAACCTATAAAAAATCGGCCAACACTAATCAGGGACGGACATGCCCACCAAAACCCAAAACCTATAAAAAGTACCCATTTCCTGATTTATATGTATATTTACGTATTGAAAATCCAATAAATACTTTTAAAACATTAACAAAAATATGTATATTTGCAAATAGATAATCGACATTATACCGATTATCTATTTATAATTTTACAAATTATCTTGAAAATGGATTTCAGAAAATTATTATCTACGTTTGAAGGACAACCTATAACCCATCAAATTTTGACCAGCATCCTGAGTCAATACAAACGACCTAACGATAAAATTAAAGCGCTGAAAGACAAAGGAATAATAAAATCTATAAAAAGAGGAATCTACATTACCGGGGAAAATGCAAATATGCAAATGCCCGAAAGTAGTTTAATTGCCAATCATATTTATGGTCCAAGTTATGTATCGATGGAAACCGCCTTATCCCATTACGGCTTGATTCCAGAGCGGGTATACGCGCTAACATCGATGACCATAAAACCTTCTAAAGACTTCCAGACTTCAATCGGATTATTCAGTTATTCCTATCTCCCACTACCCTATTATGCCTTTGGAATTAAGACCGTAGAACTGCGGGAGAATCAGCGTGTAATTATGGCATCACCAGAAAAAGCGCTTGCTGATAAAATAGTAACTACACCAGGGCTTATTCTTAGAAGCATGAAAAATGCTCAAAATTATGTCTTCGAAAATCTAAGAATGGAACCATCCGATTTAAAAGATTTCGATACAGCCCAAATGCAGTCTTGGCTATCAGATGCACCAAAGAAAGAGAGCTTGCAAATATTACTAAAAATGATTGCAAAATTATGATAAAAGAATGGCTAGAAAGTTACAAACCAAAAAATAAAGAAGAAGCTCAAGCTGCTCTTCGCGAAATTATGCAGGAAATTGCTCTAGCAGGACTTTACCGCTCGGGTTTTTTTGACAAAGCTGCATTTTATGGTGGTTCTGCTTTGAGAATATTCCATAAACTAGATCGTTTCTCCGAAGACCTTGATTTCTCCTTATTACAAACAGAACCAGATTTCACTTTGGATAAGTTTCAAGATGCAATTGTAAATGAATTTGCAGCATTAGGTATGAATGTAAGTATTAGCGAGAAACAGAAACTAAAGCAGAACAACATCAATTCAGCTTTCCTAAAATCGGAAACCCTCTGGAGTGAATTAAAACTGGAAACTATAATACCTCAAATTGGTCTGGATACTAAAGCTAACATAAAAATCAAGATTGAGGTAGATACAAAGCCCCCTTTGAATTTCAAAATAGAAGAAAAACTGTTGTTACAACCTTTTTCTTTCTATGTAAAGTGCTTTACACTACCAGATCTCTTTGCGGGGAAGATGCATGCTCTGCTATTCCGTAAATGGGGAACTAATGTAAAAGGACGGGACTGGTATGACATGGAATGGTATATTAAGAAAGGAATTAAACTGGACCTAAGTCATTTCTTAACTAGAGCAAAAGATAGCGGCGACTGGATAGAGGAAACAATTTCAGAAAAGGAATTTAGAGAATTGCTTTTACAAAAAATTGACACTGTAAATATGGACTATGCAAAGAGAGATGTAATTCGATTTATAAAAGAACCTAAACAATTAGACATATGGTCGGCCAAATACTTTCATGACTTAGTTTCAAAATTAGAGGTAGTATAAATTCAAAATCGAATTAGAAGTAGCCACCTATACCCAAAATTCACCCAACACCTCTTTAACCTATCAATTCAACATCCGATACTCCTTAGGTGTAGCACCAGTCCCTTTTTTAAACATCCTATTAAAATGCTGTGGGTATTTAAAACCCAGTTCAAATGCAATTTGACTGATCGATTTTTCCGTATCAAATAGGCGTTCTTTCGCTAAGTCTATCAATTTTAACTGTAGCTGTTCCTGCGCTGATTTTCCGCTTTCCTTTTTGATCAAATCCCCAAAATAATTAGGCGAAAGATGCAAGCATTCTGCAAAATAACCTACAGTAGGCAGTCCTAAAACTCCTGATTCTTCTCCTTTGAAATAGTCATCCAAGAGCTTTTCAAATTTAGATAAAATATCAATATTGATGTTTTCACGGCTTATAAACTGACGATCATAAAACCGTACACAATAATTTAAAAGCAACTCAAGGGTATTCACAATGATACTTTTACTGTGTTTATCTATGGACTGACTCAGTTCTTGTTCCAGTTTACCAAACAAATCTTTTATAATTTGCTGCTCTTTTAAAGACAAATGAAGGGCCTCAAACCAA
Organism: Flavobacteriaceae bacterium; assembly: GCA_947444255.1. Classification (GTDB taxonomy): domain Bacteria; phylum Bacteroidota; class Bacteroidia; order Flavobacteriales; family Flavobacteriaceae; genus Flavobacterium. Next base: position 2,702 of record CANEZU010000232.1, read on the forward strand.
CTATAAGAAAAGAAAGAATACTGACTCCTATTTTTTCCCAAACTGCTCCCTTTTATTAAATCGGGATGAAAAAGAAGGGTAAAACCCGAAGGTTGATAATCATCCTGATTATTAACTTCTATTACTTGCCCGGGAGCTACAAATACAAGCGTCCCTTCATCATAATCATAACTATTACGGCCATAACGCAATTCGCCACACTTTCCTGCTTTTAAAAAAATAGCATAAAAACCAAAATGAAACCGACTCTGATTCGCTAATGCTTTTGTTTTAGAATTGTCAAAAATACTAATTAAGGGATGTCGGGTTTCAATATCCTTTATCGCATTGTATTGTGAGATTCTCTCCAGCTTAATAATAGGTTCCATAATCCAGTACGTTCGATTGAGTATACAAATATACTAAGCCAGAACTGATCCTCTTAGTGTTCAGACTTAAATCAGTAATAATGGTATTATTAACAGTGATTGGTATACCAATTAGCAGCTGCAATTCTTGGAAATTTGTTCTAATTTTAAATCCAAAATAGAAACAGACTTTTGAAAACTAGAAAAATAGGAAAAGCGGTTTAGATCTTGCTGCACTTGAAAAAGAGCTTATGAATTTAAGCTTCGATTTTTCCTATTCCTAGCTTAGATAATTAGAAAACAGGATGACAATATCAAATCAGTGGAACTTGAGTTAACCGCTTCCGATCTCAGTTATATCGATAATCATTTAGCCAAAAGCAATAAAAATTCTGAACCAATAAATTATTTAATCATGAAAAAAACGATTCTTTTACTAACTTTACTTTTATCTGGACTACAATCCTTTTCACAAACTTCTCCTGAGAAAGAAATACTTCAATTATCGAATGATATCTTTAAATGGGAAGTAGAAAACAAATTTGATTCTTTGGAAAAAGTCTTCCATGAAAAATTTGTGGTTGTGGGTTCCGATGGAAACAGTAAATTTAAAAATCCATACCTCAACAGCTTAAAAAGTGGCGCATTTGTCCATGACAACATAAATGTAGAGGAAAATTCGGCTATCGTTTCGGATAACACCGCAATTATTACTGGAAAAGGGATGTTTTCGGTTACAGTATCTGGAAATAAAATTAAATTACATCTTTCTTATATGGAAGTATTTACAAGATCTAATTCGAAAAATCCGTGGCAAGTGATAGCTATGAAAGCCAATATACTGGAAAAATAAGATTAGTTTTAATAAACAACCTCGGGGCTGAGCATCGGAGGTCATAACAGAAAATAGCCATAGCTTAGCAGATTTTCAAAAATATTTTTAATCTGTGACCCGAGCTATAGCGAACTGGCATAGCAATCTTTGGTAAAAAAAAGTAGCAGAGATTCAAGAAATTAATCCTATTGAGATTTGAAACAAATTTTAATTTAAAACAAATGATACGATGCAAAAGGAAGTAAACCTCATAGTCCT
>CANEZU010000233.1 GCA_947444255.1 Flavobacteriaceae bacterium
CTTCCGGAAAAGCAATACTTTCAATTTTAGAAAAACAGGGTCTTCAGAATGTCGATTACCGAATTATTCCGGATGATTTTGATGGGATTCAAGCCACATTGCAGGATTATAAAGAACAGCAAATAGACTTAGTACTATTTACTGGTGGTACAGGTCTTTCGGCCCGAGATGTCACACCGGAGGCCATTTTACCAATGCTGGATCGGGAAATACCGGGAATCATGGAAACCGCCAGAAGTTACGGACAGCAGCGCGTGAAAACCGCCATGCTTTCGCGAGGTGTCGCTGGATTCTGTGGAGACACCCTGGTGCTGACTTTACCCGGATCTAAAAAGGGGGTTGAAGAAACGATGGAAGCCTTGTTCCCACAAGTTTTACATGTATTTGAAGTCAAAGAAAATCGACCTCATTAGATAAAATGTTGGAGATGGGATTATTTTAAGACTTCAATTGCTGCACTAATTCGGTTACTCTAGCAATCGTATATTCAATTTCTGCCAAGGTGGTGAACTTTCCCAGACTAAATCGAATGGAAGAGAGGGCATATTCATCAGAAAGTCCCAATGCTTTCAATACATGGGAAGGTTCTGAAGTAACAGAAGAACAAGCGGATCCATTGGAAACCGAAATATTTTGCAGAGCAAGAATCAGACATTCCGAATTCACTCCCGGGAAACAGATGTTAGTCGTATTGTAAAGGCGATTCGTTTGAGAGCCATTGACAAAGCTGCCTTCTATTTGTAATAGTTCCCCTTCAAGCAGGTTTCGTAATTTTATTATGCTGTCCTGATCGTTTTGCATTTCGAGTCTGGCGATTTCAGCTGCCTTAGCCAGTCCAATGATGCCGGGGACATTTAAGGTACCGCTTCTCTTGCCATTTTGCTGGCCACCTCCCGTGATTTCGGCTTTCAGTTTTGCTTTTACTTTTTTAGACACATAGAGTGCCCCAATACCTTTTGGCCCATACCATTTATGAGCTGAAAGGGCTAGGAGATCAATCCCTAAATCATTTACATCAATTGGAATTTTTCCTACGGCCTGCGTGGCATCACAGAGGAAATAGGCTCCTTTGGATTTTGCAATTGCGCTAATTTTTTGAATATCCTGAAGCGTCCCCGTTTCGTTATTCGCCATCATGACAATTACTAAGAGTGTTTCTTCCGTAACCGCTGTTCTAAGAAGTTCAAGGTCAAGAATACCCTCCCGATTGACGGCTAAATAGCGGACTTCGAATCCGATGGTTTCCATGTGGCGACAGCTATCTAAAACAGCTTGGTGTTCCGTAACTAGGGTAACGATCTGTTTTCGATTTTCAATAGCAAGCCCTTTGATAGCCAGGTTTATAGCTTCAGTTGCTCCCGAGGTAAAAATGATATCGTTTGGTTTTGCACCAATTAATTCGGCCGTTTGCCAACGGGCTTGCTCTACGGCTTCCTTCACTGTAAATCCTGCCAGGTGACTGCTATTTGCATTGGCATAGCAATCAGTAAAATAAGGAAGCATGGCATCAAGCACCCGATTATCTATGCGCGTTGTTGCGTTATTATCTAAATAAACTTTTTCTGGGGTAAGCATCTTTTTTCCTATTGTTGCAGAAGTATTTAATTAGACCGTTGCCAGGCTGAAAGGCAATTTTCGTATTCTTTTACCTGTCAAATCAAAAATAGCATTGGTCAAGGCTGGTGCAAAAGGAGGAAGGCCGGGTTCTCCAACACCACCTGCATCTGCTTCATTTTCTATGATATGCACTTCTATTTGTGGGATATCTGTAATACGAGGCATGATATAATCATAGAAATTGTTTTGTTCTACTATTCCGTCTTTAAAAGTGATTTCGTGTATGGTAGCTGCACCAAGACCCATTACGATAGAACCTTCGACCTGAGCTCGGATGATATCCGGATTCACATACCAACCACAATCGATAACAGCCCAAACCTTGTCAATTTTGATACCTCCTGAGGCGTTTTTAGAAACTTTTACGATATGTCCTACGGTTGATTTGAAACATTCGGTTATAGCTACACCATAACCTTCATTCTTAGTTTTATTTTTCCAGCCGGATACTTCTTCCATTTTGTCAATCAGTATTTGGCATCTGTCGTCCTGTAGGTGGGCTCTTCTAAAATCTAAAGGGTCTGTACCTGCTTCTACTGCCATCTCATCCATAAAGCTTTCGAAGGCAAATCCGTTAGTAGAGGCATATACGGAACGCCACCACATGGTTGGTAATGGGGTTTCAAAGGGTATATCTGAAATACTTAAATTCTTGATACTTTGGTAATAGGGCTCAGGGAATCCCTCACTCGTACTATCATTGGGTACGTCCTTTTTTCCTCCACTCCAGTGGTCGTTATTTTGGCCTGCCATTCTAAATTTAAGAGCTTCAATTTTTCCGTCTGTCAGAGAGCCTTCACAACGATAAGAGATCCCAGGACGATAAGGTCCCTGCTTAAGATCATCTTCCCTTGACCAAACTACCTGCACTGGAGCGCCCATCTCTTTCGAAATCAAGACGGCCTCATGGGGATAATCGGTAAAGGCTTTTCTTCCGAAACCGCCGCCCAGAAAAGTCATGTTTACAACTACCTTTTCTTTTGCGATTCCCATTTGGGTGCTTATAAAATCCTGAACCCATCCAGGTGCTTGAATTGGTCCCCAAATTTCTACCGAATCTCCTTTGTAATGGGCAATGCAATTTAGCGGCTCCATACAAGCGTGTGATTGATAGGGTGTCTGGTATATTACATCTAGCTTCTTATTTGATTTCGCTAGGATTTCGCTAGGATTCCCTTGTGATTTAAGGGCTAATCCTTCCTTAGTTTTTATAAATTCTTCTTGACGTTCGAATATTTCGGGGCTATTAACATGTTCAAATCCGCTGTCGTCCCATTCTACTGTTAAAGCTTTTTTTCCTTGCATTGCAGCCCAGGTCGAATCAGCAACTATGGCTACTCCTTCTCGAATAGTAGTGTGCACGACCATCTTTACTACAAACACCTTTTTTACCCCAGGTATTTTTAAGGCCTTGGAATCGTCGAAGCTTTTTACGGTTCCACGGAGTCTTGGATTTCGTTCCACGGCTGCGTAGAGCATACCTGGAATCTTTTTGTCCAAACCGAAAATGGCAGTACCATTCGTTTTCATAGGAGTATCCAAGCGGTGTAACGGCTGACGGATCAGTTTATAGTCGGATATTTTTTTAAGCTTTGGATTTTTAGGTGCTTCTAATTTCGAAGCCTGGCTTGCTAATTCACCATAGTGCATTTTTTTTCCAGAAGGTCTGTGAATGACATGTCCCCCTTCGGCATAGCAGTCGTCAACAGCTACTTTCCATTGTATGGCTGCTGCTGCAATCAGCATTTCTCGTGCTGTAGCGCTTAGTTTTAGTAAACTCTTGTATGCGGATCGTATAGTTGAACTACCACCAGTAATCTGGTTTCCGTATTTTTTTTCATTTCCTTGCGCAAATACCACATCAATATCCTTTAGATTTACTTCCAGTTCTTCGGCTATGATTTGCGGAATAGAATGATAGGCACCTTGGCCCATTTCGGCACGGTGGCTAACGATGGTTACTTTTCCAGACGTATTAATGAGTATCCAGGCACACATTTCAATATCAGCTTCTGTTAAATCGGCTGGTTTTATTAAAGTTGGAATTGTATCACCCGGCAAATAAAACCCCATACAAAGAGCAGCGCCACCCAAACCGGTGAGTTTAAGGAAGCTTCTTCTTGTATTTACTATATTGTTTTTAGAATTCATCATACTTTAGAAATTATTTATTTTGAAAATCCTGATTTTGAAACTATTTGGCAGGGGCATAAGCGCCATTATTTAGCCAGGCTAACCATGCTTTTTTAAACTCTGCATGGGTTATAGGTGGAAGGCTTCGACCTTCACCCGGATTCCATCCAGCCACAACAAAAGCATCATCGGCATGTAATTTGAGTTTTTCCATATCCATATGTCCGTTTTTGGAGGGATCCACTAATTGTTTTGCTAATTGATTGGCTGTTCTGCCTTCAAAAACCATTTTCATATCAGCAGGGGGTAAGTGCCAATCTGGATTCCCTGGAGGGGTATGCAAACCAGCTGTGTTTTGAGTCTGATGACAATTC
>CANEZU010000234.1 GCA_947444255.1 Flavobacteriaceae bacterium
AGTTGGACGTTCCATCGGAAGATTGGTTGGTAAGAAAATCATCGAAAAATATCCGCACTTACAGGAAATTCATGGTTTTTATATGAATGATTTCGGGGCTATTGTCGCGGCGGCTTCTTTGGCTCATGATATTGGGAATCCCCCTTTTGGTCATTCTGGTGAAAAAGCGATTGGAGAATATTTCGCTATTGGCAAAGGGCAAAAATATAAAGAACAGCTTAGCGCAAAAGAATGGCAGGATTTAATTGACTTTGAAGGAAATGCAAATGGGTTTTCAGTGCTAACAGCCAGTCGTCCAGGAATTGAAGGGGGTTTGCGAATTTCGTATGCTACGCTTGGTGCTTTTATGAAATATCCCAAAGAAAGTTTGCCTAAAAAACCGACGTCAGCTATTGCGGATAAAAAATATGGTTTTTTTCAAACAGATAAATTATTCTTTCATGATGTCGCTCAAGAACTGGGTTTAATTTCGAATAAAGCTGCTGGAGATATTGGTTTTGAAAGACATCCTTTGGCTTATTTGGTTGAAGCTGCCGATGATATTTGCTATACGATAATCGATTTTGAGGATGGAATAAATTTGGGATTGGTATCGGAAGATTTTGCTTTGGAATACCTGATTAAATTGGTCAAAGACAGTATAGACACTCGAAAATACAATACTTTAACGACTAAGGAAGACCGAATCAGTTATTTGCGTGCTCTGGCCATTGGAAGCCTTATAAGTGATGCGGTAAAAGTTTTTATTGAAAACGAAGCCGCTATTTTGGACGGAAATTTTCCTTATGCATTAATGGACAAAAGTAAATATAAAGTACAAATGGATGATATTATCAAGTTGAGTGTCAAAAATATTTATCTGAGTAGGGAAGTAATTGAAAAAGAATTAACAGGTTACCAAATAATAAACACGCTTCTCGATAAATTTATTACCGCTTTTAATAATAATAATGAAGGGAAAGCGACTAATTATGATAAGCTAATATTGAAAATATTACCGGAGAAGCATCATTTGGAAAAAGAAACTTTATATGAGCGTTTGCTTCATATTTGTCATTTTGTTTCTATGCTTACTGATGGAAATGCATTGTTGTATTATAAAATGATACAAGCAAACTGAGAGCAATAATCTAAAACTCATAAACCAAACCAACACCCAGCATTTGCTTTAATTGGACTTTTGGACCTACGATTACTTCTGCTCCGTCGATTTGTCTTTTTGCCTTAATATCATCATCATAAACTAAGTTGAAACCAATATTGGCTCTCACATATTCATTGACAACTAGGTCAAATATCATTTGCCAATCGATGTCAATGTTACCAAATTGGTTGATATAATCAGAATAGAGCGTCAGTCTATTTTCCATGTTTATATTTTTCACAATTTCTCTTTTGAAATGGTTGCTAACTAAAAAACCGAGTTCTGTTTTAGCCTTTTTACCACTCGAAATTAAAACTCCATTTTCATCATATACGGCTCTGACAACACCAAAAGCACCTTGATTAGCTAATCTAGCATCTAAAACCAAGGTATTTTTCATGGTCAAAGGAGAAATATAGAAATTTAATTTCTCTTCTTTGTTTGCATATTCCGCTCCAACACCCAGAAAAATATAAGCGGGAGCAAAGGGTTTTGAAATGGCTAAGTTATCACCCAAATAGTTGTAACCATTCATAAATTGTGTATTGAAATTGAATTTAGCCGAATGGTACCAATTTGATAAGGTGTCATTTCGATAACCAATGGTGGAATTGAAGCGATAGGTATCTTCCGTTTTTTGCATCATTCGTCCATCCTGTTTGTTTAAACCATATCTCAGGATAAACTCATTGAACCAAAGTACATTTTTCCGACTGTATATTCTTGTAATATTTCCTTTTATTAATCCTGAAACCGAACTTACCCCTCCCGCGCTCCAGTTTACAAAAGCATTTTGGTTTAAATCAAAGCCTATTGTGTTTTTACTTTTCCATGGAGATACGGTGTCTTTTACGCGAATTGGTTGGAGTGTGGTAATGATTTTGGGTTGTGAAAAAGTGTTTGTTGAAACAAAAAACAGGAATATATAAAATCTAAAAGGGAATAATTTCATTATAAATAGGTTGCTTTTATAGTACAAAAATGACAAATTTAAAGTTTAGAAAAAAGGTATTCTAGACTTTTAACGTCAATTCCACAAAATTGTTGTAATTCTGCGACAGAACCTTGTTCTATAAAAGAATCTGGAATACCAAGTGTTTTTATCGGTGTATTGTAATTATTCGCAGCAGCAAATTCAACTATTGCACTCCCAAAACCGCCTTTAATTACTCCATCTTCAATAGTTATTATTGTTTCAAATTCTCCGAAAATAGTATGTAATTGATTTTCATCTAAAGGTTTTACAAAAGGAAAATCGTAGTGCGCAATTTCATCAATATTAGGTATTTTGTTTAATGCGATACTCACATTATTCGAAATGGTTCCATTGGATAAAACCGCCGTTTTTGTTCCTTCTTTGAGGTAATTGGCTTTTCCTATTTCAATTTTTTTATAGGGCTTCTGCCAATCTACAATTTGTCCTCGGCCTCTAGGGTAGCGAATTGCGATGGGATGGGAAAGGCCTAATTGTGCGGTATATAAAATATTTCGCAGGGCAATTTCATTCGAAGGAGCATAGATGATCATATTCGGAATACAGCGAAGATAAGCCAAATCGAATACGCCATGATGGGTTGCGCCATCCTCACCAACCAATCCGGCTCGGTCTAAGCAAAAAATAACTGGTAAATTTTGTAGGGCTACATCATGAATGACCTGGTCGTAGGCGCGCTGTAAAAAGGTGGAATAGATATTACAGAAAACTACCATTCCTTGACTGGCCATTCCAGCAGACAGGGTAACCGCATGTTGTTCGGCTATCCCCACATCAAAAGCACGTTTTGGAAAGGCATCCATCATAAATCTTAATGAACTCCCAGTAGGCATGGCTGGTGTAATTCCTACTATTTTGTTGTTTTTCTTTGCTAAATCCAAAAGCGTCAGACCAAAAACATCTTGGTATTTTGGAGGTAAATTTTCTTCTGATTTTGGAGACAGATTTCCAGTTAATTTATCAAATTTGCCTGGAGCGTGGTAAATGACTTGATTGTCTTCGGCCTGTTTTAGACCTTTTCCTTTTGTGGTAATTATATGAAGGAATTTGGGTCCTTTTATTTTTTTCAAACGTTTTAATTCTTTAAGAACAGCAGGAATGTCATGACCATCAATAGGCCCTGAATAATTAAAATTCAAGGACTTAATCATGTTGTTTTGTTTCGGATTTTTTCCTTCTTTAACCGCAGTCAGATAATTTTTTAAAGCGCCTACGCTGGGATCAATCCCGATGGCGTTATCGTTTAGAATTACCAGTAAATTTGCATCTGTAACACCGGCGTGATTTAATCCTTCAAAAGCCATCCCTGAGGCAATTGAAGCGTCACCAATCACTGCGATGTGTTGTTTGTTAAGATCACCTTTCAAATTAGAAGCAATTGCCATTCCTAAGGCAGCCGAAATAGATGTCGAAGAATGACCAACTCCAAAAGCATCAAACGCACTTTCGCTTCTTTTAGGAAATCCGGAAATACCATTTAATTGTCGATTAGTATGAAAATTATCTCTTCGTCCGGTGAGTATTTTGTGCCCGTAAGCCTGATGTCCAACATCCCAAACCAATAAATCATTTGGAGTGTCAAATACATAATGAAGTGCAATGGTGAGTTCTATTACCCCGAGGCTAGAGCCCAGATGTCCTTCTTTTACAGAGACTATATCGATTATAAAATCTCTCAATTCCTGAGCAAGTTGAGCAAGTTGAGTTTCCTTAAGTTGTCTTAAATCTGTTGGATTTTGAATCTGTTCGAGTAAATTTTCTGGCATGAAGCAAATGTACAAATTGAATTCCTATTTTTGCTTTATGGAAAACATTTTCAACGATGCTTATTTTATGAGAAGAGCCTTGCAAGAGGCTGAGATTGCCTTTGATAAAGGAGAAATCCCAGTTGGTGCTGTTATTGTAATTGATAATAAAGTAATAGCAAGAGGATATAATCTTACGGAAATGCTAGTCGATGTTAC
>CANEZU010000235.1 GCA_947444255.1 Flavobacteriaceae bacterium
AAGCCGCTTAGGGTATCGCGCTTTCAGCCTATTGAAAAATAGAGTTGTTGATTCATTGATTATTGTTTTGGATTTAAAAAAATCGGTCAACGCTAATCGGAAATCCGAATATTTATTCATACTGTTCCCACAAAAATGGGCAAATAAAAAAATTAAGAAACGTCTTGAGATTACTTAATATTTAAATTCTGTGCCCACAAAGCGGAAGCGTCAAACAAGCAGTAAATGATTTTCTATACTTGAAAATAGACCATGAGATCTGTTTTAATTACTTCTAGCTATTTCACAAATTGGAAAGTGTAGAATTGGAAAATTACAGGAATTGGCTATAAAACAAACTTGGTTTGCTTCTTTATGCAAGCTCAGTGCTTCCTCTATTTTTTCTTTCATACCAATACAAACTATAGGATTCAGATGAATAGCTATGAAACGTCCGCTACCGTTGGGCAAAACTTCTAGAATTGCCTCCGCTTTGTCTGAATAGGAAAGGACTTCAATCCCATGTTGCTTACAAACATACAAATAAGACATCATGTGACAGGAAACAACACTACTTAAGAAAAGGTCTTCCGGATTGTAAAAAGCAGGATCCCCTTTAAAAGCTTTAGCGGCCGAAACATTTATAACATCCTTGCCTTCAATAGTAATAGTATGACTTTTAGTATAGCGAGCGGCTTCCTTTTTAGGAAAAAGCCAATCTAATTTAACTCTAAATAGGTGCTTCAACTTTATAATTTTAGTAATCCAAAAGTAATTAAAACTACCATACTAAATACCGAAACATCTCTCAAATGCAGAAACGTTTTTCGAGACAAATCATTAAAAATAGAGATCTAACTTAATAAACAAATTTTAAAATTTAAGCCTTTTGATTAGCTAATATTGCACTATTTGATTCCTTAAAAGAACTAAAAACGACTATAACATATTGCAATCAAATTTTGAATTTTGTTTAATTAACTGTTAAAAAGCTTAGACGCTAATTTTCGAATTGTACCTTTGAGTATATTAAATTATTTAAATCTAAAATAGTAATTATGAAATTAGTAAAAAAAATTACCGCAATTGTAGTGTTAGGACTAATAACTATTTCGTGTGGACAAAAAAAAGAAGCTAAATCTTCCGAAATGGTCAATTCTTCCGAAACAACCATGGATTCAACCGCTCTATCTGAAACACCTAACATTGTAGGAGTAGCTGCAGCTAATGCAGATTTTTCTACTTTAGTTACGGCAGTAAAAGCAGCAGAATTAGTTGAAACCTTGAGTGGCACGGGTCCGTTTACAGTTTTCGCACCAAATAATGCAGCATTTGCAAAACTTCCTGCCGGAACGCTAGATGGTTTGTTGAAACCAGAAAACAAAGACAAACTGAAAGCAATTTTAACCTATCATGTTGTAGCAGGAAAATTTGAGGCTGCTGCAGTGATTGAGGCTATAAACAAAAATAACGGTAAATATAGTGTTCCAACGGTTCAAGGTGATACTATCGTTTTAAGTTTGAAAGACGGAAAAGTGATTTTGACAGATGCAAAGGGAGGAACTTCAACAGTCGTTCTTGCTGATGTGGCAGCTTCTAACGGTGTTATCCATGCAATCGACTCTGTTGTTATGCCGAAATAAGGTTTGTTAATTCATTGCCATAAAAACCGTTGCAATCCATTTGCAACGGTTTTTTTTATGGGTTTTCTAAACCCTAAATGCAAAATAAATTAAATTGATCAGCGAAATCTACCAACAATACTTTTGTACCAATAATTAATAATACCGCTCTAACCTGCACAAACAATAAAATAAATAGAAAAGTCCTAGGTTTCATAAATATTAAAACCCTTAACAGTAACCCGATTTTCAATCGGTGCTATCAACAAAGGAAACTAATTCCAGTCAAAAAAAGCTATAGAATTTTTTTTGGCTGTTCTATATTTATAAACAGAAAATTATTAATATTTGTATTCTTGAATTCCAAATCCGTTATCAGGAAATAAACAGAAAAATAATGAAACATATTTATTTGATTTTAATAGTGACTTTCTTAACAACGCTAACCTTTGGACAAAAAAATAAGGCTAAGCAAACCGTAACAAGCAAACCTTTTATACTGGGACAAATTGACGAAATTCAATCTGACGAACTTGCCGAAAATAGAATTTTAAATATTTATCTTCCAGAAGCTTACAATCAAGAGGACACCACTAAGTATCCGGTAATCTATTTACTCGATGGTTCCTCAGAGGAAGATTTTATTCATATTGTTGGACTCGTTCAATTCAATAGCTTTGAATGGGTAAACCAAGTTCCAAAATCCATTGTTGTTGGCATTTCCACAGTTGACAGAAAAAGAGATTTTACATTTCCAACAACAATTCAAGCTGACGCAAAAAAGTATCCTACAGCAGGACATTCTGATAAATTTATTTCATTTATCGAAAAGGAACTACAACCATTTATAGAAAAAAAATACCGGACAAATAAGGACAAAACAATTATCGGACAATCACTGGGCGGTCTTCTTGCAACTGAAATTTTATTAAAAAAACCAACACTTTTCAACAAATATATAATCATTAGCCCGAGTTTATGGTGGAATAATGGTTCCCTTCTAAATCTAAACTCCAATTTATGGACAGCGAATTTCAGTCAACAAACGGATATTTATATTGGAGTTGGTAAAGAAGGACTAACACCAACTGAAATCCCGAGAGTTATGGAAGTAGATGCAAATCTGTTGACGGAAAAAATTAAAGGAACTAAAAGTAAAAATCTAAACGTTTTTTTCGACTACTTAGCACAAGAAAATCACGCTACAATACTGCATCAAGCAGTTTCAAATTCATTTAAACTGCTATATCCAATTCCCACGAAAGAAGAATCAAATAAAAAGTAACGAACAAGGATTAAAACGTGACGCAAGTTGCCACCTTAGAAACCAAAATTTTAAGATTTTTTTTTATAATTGTTTTGTATTTATAAACATAAATCATCAATCTTTGTTGGCATTATATTCAACCCAAGTAAAAGTTTATGATAGTATCCCTAACTAAAATAGAATTAAATTCATACTCAAAAATTATTGCTTTTTTTAAGTTCAATGGGCAAATTATAGAAGAGTTGAAACGCTCCAAATGTAAAAAATACAAAATAACCGCCAATTGGAATTTGAAAGTTTGGTACACCATGACTTTATGGGAAAATGAGAATGATATCAATGCTTTTTATCGCAATGACACGCATCGAGAAGCTATGAAACAATCCAGTAACTTTTCTTCAAAAATGGAATCCTATCGAATACTAAAAGAAGATTTAATGAATTGGAAGGAAGCAAAAAAAATGGTTAATTAACGACTAATCTCAAACTAACCCTCGTTTCTAATGTGTTTATTTTAATACTTTTATAGAATCAAAATCTTTTTTTTTTAAAATCTAATTAAATGAATTCAAAAGTTGATGACTTCATAAGAAATGCCAAAAAATGGCAGTCGGAAATAATCCAATTGAGAACGCTGCTTTTAGACTGTGGTCTTACAGAAGAATTTAAATGGCGGAATCCTTGTTACAGCTTTCAAGGAAACAATATTGTTCTTATAGGATCTTTTAAAGCATTTTGCTCTCTTAGTTTTTTCAAAGGAATTTTACTTCAAGACAGCAACGAGCTTTTAAGCAAACCTGGAGAAAATAGTCAGTCCATGCGTTTTTTTAAGTTTAACAATCCCAAAGAAATCGCCGAACAGCAATCGATAATCAAAGCCTATATTTATGAAGCTATTGAAATTGAAAAAGCGGGTTTAAAAGTGATTTTCAAAACTAAAGAAGAACTTGAATTAGTGGAAGAATTACAAATGGCCCTAGACAATAATCCTGCTTTCAAAACTGCTTTCAAAGCATTGACTCCCGGGCGACAACGCGCTTATAATATTTATTTTTCGGGTTCCAAACAATCCAAAACTCGGGAAACCAGAATAGAAAAATACACGCAGCGAATTCTTGATGGAAAAGGAATCAACGATTGCATTTGTGGCTTATCTAAAAAAATGCCCAACTGTGACGGTTCACACAAATATATTTGATGAGATTGCGTATTTCCTCACAATGACTTATTCAA
>CANEZU010000236.1 GCA_947444255.1 Flavobacteriaceae bacterium
GTAACCGTTATTGGAACTCCTATTACAGATAGATCGAACGTTAAATTTGGAATGGTAATCGACTTTTCTGATTTAAAAAAAATCGTAAAAGAAGAAATTGTAGACTTATTTGATCATGCGACCGTTTTCAACGGAACGACTCCCCATATTGAACTCGCCAAAGAATTGAAATCCCGAGGACATGATGTAATATTAGTAGATTATCAGCCTACAAGCGAGAATATGGTGATTGATTTTGCTAAAAAAATAAACAGCCGTCTGCCGGATATTATCAAATTACACTCTTTGAAATTGCAGGAAACCGATTCTTCTTTTGCCGAATGGTACGCCATCGATAATATTTAATTTAAAAAATTCCTACATTAGCCGCATGCAATTAACCAATAATAAAAAAATATATTTTGCCTCCGATCAGCATCTCGGTGCTCCTACTCCAGAATTAAGCTTTCCAAGAGAGCAAAAATTTGTAGCCTGGCTGGATGAAGTGAAAGGAGATGCAGCAGCTATTTTTTTATTAGGAGACTTATTTGATTTTTGGTTTGAATACAAAACCGTAGTTCCAAAAGGCTTTGTTCGCGTGCTGGGAAAACTGGCCGAAATTCGCGACAGCGGTATCCCAATTCATTTCTTTGTTGGAAACCACGATCTGTGGATGTCTGATTATTTCCAAAAAGAACTCAATATTCCCGTTTATCATGACAATATGGAATTTGCTTTTGGCGATAAAACCTTCTTGATTGGCCACGGTGACGGAAAAGGACCTGGTGATATGGGTTATAAACGAATGAAAAAAGTTTTTACCAACTCTATTTCCAAAACCGTTTTTAGATGGCTCCATCCTGATATTGGCGTTAAGCTAGCCCAATATTTATCGGTAAAAAATAAACTAATCTCAGGAGATGAGGATGTGACCTTTCTTGGTGAAGAAAAAGAGTGGCTCGTTTTGTATGCCAAACGAAAACTAGAAACCAAGCACTACAATTATTTTATCTTTGGCCACCGCCATTTACCAATGCAAATCAATGTGGGAGAAAATTCCGAATACATCAATTTAGGCGATTGGATTGGTTATTTTACCTATGGCGTTTTTGATGGTGAAACTTTCGAATTGAAAAAATTCGAATAAAACAACCTGCCTCCAACTCCAACTGACAAACGAAAAAAAGAGAACACTAATTATACTTTCTGATTATTGCGCCCTAATATTCTCAAAACAATTTTCAAAATAACAATTGAAATAAAATAAGTCCCTAAAGCAATTGGAACTGCAGTAAAAAACCATCCACCAAAACCACAAAGCAATTCAAAAGAAAGACGGCTAATGGTATTAAAAAAACTATCTTGAAAAGAAGCTATGATTTCTGAAGCAGTATGGTTTGTTTTAGGGATTGAAAAAATAGATTCTCCAATATTTATAAATGGAATAATCATTAGAATTTGAACTGGCCACATAATGTAACTTTGGGCAATCATTATCGGTAAATTGAGCTTTCTTCTAAGAGAAAGTACAGTCAATAAAAGAGTACTCACGCCAAGTATCGGAATTATAGAAACTAGCGCTGAAACAATAATACTTTGGATTATTTCAGTTGGTGTTAATCCCTGCTTAAAAAGCGCAATGATTTTTGTTTTTATAGCAATTGCATTCAAATTATTGTTTTTACGCGGTTGATTCTAACGAAACTTACTTCTCGTGTTCCTCTATATCTTTTTGCAAATCCAGTTTTCTAAAGGTAGGTGATTTAATTCCAGTTACAATAACTGTCAAAAGGGTCATGCTTCCGCCAAAAACTACTGCAGTAACGGTTCCCATTAATTTGGCTGTAAGACCGCTTTCAAAAGCACCCAATTCATTAGATGAACCTACAAAAATAGAATTAACAGCCGCCACTCTCCCTCGCATATGATCCGGCGTTTTGAGCTGCAAAATCGTTTGGCGAATCACTACCGAAATACCATCGGCGACACCACTCATAAACAAAGCAAATACCGAAAGCCAGAAAATGGTGGAGAGTCCAAAAACGATTATGGCAATTCCAAACACAAATATCGCTGCCAGCAATTTCATTCCGGCATTCTTATAAAAAGGGACATAGGCAGAAATAAACATCGTTAAAAAGGCTCCTACCGCCGGGGCAGCTCTTAAAACGCCAAACCCTTCCGGACCTACTTTTAAAATATCCTGAGCAAAAATGGGTAATAGGGCTACCGCTCCTCCAAAAAGTACCGCAAACATATCTAAAGTCAAAGCGCCAGAAATAATTTTATCATTAACGACGAATTTCACGCCTTCCTTCAAACTTTGCATCATGGGCTCTCCAATTTTAGGATTTAAAATAGGCTTAATCGCAATTTGAGACAAAGCAATTATGGCAATAACTGCGAAGCCAAGCACAGAACACATCGACCAGTGAACTCCTATTAAAGTAATCGATAAGCCTGCTAGTGCTGCTCCAGAGAAGGAAGCAATTTGCCAAACCGAACTACTCCAGGTCGCCGCATTGGGGTAAAGTTTTTTAGGTACAATTAAAGACAATAAAGAAAAAGTGGTAGGCCCCAAAAAAGAGCGAACTATTCCACCCAGAAACACTAAAAAATAAATAGAATATAAAATGGTTTTGGGACCTAAATCCGATACTATATATGGCCAGGTCAATAAAAACAAACCCAAACTAATAAATGAAAACCCTAAAATACATTTGAGAAGTAAGCCTTTCTTTTCTTTTTGATCCACAATATGACCGGCAAATAAAGCCATCGAAACGGCTGGTATAATTTCCATTAAACCAATTATCCCTAAGGATAAGGGATCTTTAGTCAAACTGTAAACCTCCCATTCTATTACAATAAATTGCATGGACCAAGCAAAAACCATGGCAAAACGCAAGACTAAAAAAATGCTAAACTCTTTAATTCTCAATGCCGCATAAGGGTCTTTTTTCTTCATCCTTTTCCGAAACTATTACTTAATATCTTTTAATCGCAATTGCAAGCTTAACTTTCCGTTCCACTCATTCTCATCTAAACTATAAACGGCTTCAAACAATTTCTTGTTAAGAGTAAAATCCATTTTTTTGCCCAAACCAAAACCAATGGCAGCAAAACCCTCGGAATTTTTTTGTTTGACAAAAAGCCTTAAATGCTCTTCTTCAGCTCCTAATTTTTTGGGATAACCAGTATCATTCATGTTTTTTGTTAAAAAAACCGGGGTTCTGTTCTGTGGACCAAAAGGCTCAAATTGTTTTAAAATCCGAATTAACTTTGGATTTATAATCGCCAAATCAATCTCAGCATCAATAGCAATTTCTGGAACAAGCATATTAGGATGAATGGTTTTCCGAACTTCTTCTTCGAAAGCAGCTTTAAACTTTTCGTAATTTTCGGCTTTCAATGTCATTCCTGCCGCATACATATGCCCCCCAAATTGTTCCAAATGTTCCGAACAGGCCTCTAATGCATTGTATACATCAAAACCAATTACAGAGCGTGCCGAAGCCGCATATTTGTCTCCACTTCGGGTAAAAACTAAAGTGGGGCGGTAATAGGTTTCTATCAATCGAGAGGCTACAATTCCTATAACGCCCTTATGCCAGTCTTCTTGAAAAACGACTGTCGTAAAGCGCTCGGTCTCCTGATTGTTCTCAATCTGTAAAAGCGCTTCTTTGGTAATTTGTTTGTCTAATTCCTTTCGCTCCGAATTATAGGCTTCTATTTCTGAAGCAAATTGTTGGGCTTGTTCAAAATTAAATTCCGACAATAATTCAACCGCATGATTCCCATGTTTAATGCGTCCTGCAGCATTTATTCTGGGGGCAATAATAAAAACCACATCGGTAATATCTAAGGTTTGTTTTTTTATTTGATGAATTAAAGCTTTAATTCCTGGTCTTGGATTGGTATTGATTACCTCCAGACCAAAATGAGCCAAAACCCTGTTTTCTCCTGTCATCGGAACAATATCTGCCGCAACTGCTGTGGCAACTAAATCCAAATAAGGCACTAAATCATCAATAGTCTCGCCTAGATGAGCTCCCAAAGCCTGAATTAATTTAAAACCAATTCCGCAACCGCACAATTCATCATAAGGATAA
>CANEZU010000237.1 GCA_947444255.1 Flavobacteriaceae bacterium
AATCCACTAAAACCGTTCAATCGGTCTGCTAATCTCCCTTATTAAATCTTCAACCCACAAATCCCTCTTGAAGTAGAGATTCGAATAATCGCGTCTAATATAGGGATGGTGTATGGATGGTGTATGGATAGTGTATGGATAGTGTATGGATAGTGTATGAAAACGATATCTAAATTTCAGATCAAATTAGGCCAAATTTAATCGATTATTCAAAGCCCAAAAACCATTAGCTGATATCTAATAGCATCAATTTTCCAATTCGAAATCCAAAAAAAAAACCATAACTAATTACTAATATTTCAATTTTAATATCCCAAATAAAGAATCTAATATAAATTGATAAATTATTAACACAAACCAGCATTTGTAAATAATAATTATATAATTTAGCTGATGTATAAGAATTTTTATACGAAAAAAGGCTAAAGTTTAATTATTTAATAATAGGAATTATGGTAAACCTCACGCCTAAATTAAACCAAAAAGGATGGGATGAAATGTTTTCGAACGAAGGCGTTCGGGATTCCTATCGTAAAGTATTGGAAACACTTCAAAACCTCAACCAGGAAAAACTGGATGATAAACAAAAACAAGCCGCTGATTTGTTCATGAATCAGGGAATTACCTTCACCGTATATAGTGACGACAATGAAGGTATTGAACGTATTTTCCCCTTCGATATCATCCCCAGAATTATTACGCAAAGCGATTGGAGCGAAGTAGAATCAGGCATCAAACAAAGACTAGAAGCGCTTAATTTGTTTTTAGATGATATTTATAACAACCAAAATATCATAAAAGACGGCATTGTTCCCGCTGCTTTAATTGCCTCTTGCCCACACTATATTCAGGAAGTTCAGGGTATAAAACTGCCTCATAACATTCACGTTCACATTGCGGGTATCGATTTAATTCGGGGTGCCAAAGGCGAATTCTATGTCCTAGAAGACAATCTGCGCTGCCCAAGTGGTGTGAGTTATATGCTCGAAAATAGAGAAATCACCAAAAGAATTTTCCCCGATATGCTTGCTGCAAACCAGGTGAGTATGGTGGGTAATTATCCAATGATCTTTCATAACATACTGGTTTCCTTATCTCCAAGACAGATCTCTAATCCAAATGTGGTGCTATTAACGCCCGGGATTTACAATTCCGCTTACTACGAACATACCTTTTTAGCCCGACAAATGGGAATTCCACTAGTCGAAGGCCGTGACCTTATTGTTAACAACAACAAAGTCTATATGAAAACAACCTCGGGACTGCAACAGGTCGATGTAATTTACCGCCGTCTCGATGATGAATACCTAGATCCGCTAGTCTTTAAACCAGACAGCACCCTAGGCGTTCCCGGTCTGATCAGTGCCTACAGACAAGGAAATGTAGCCCTTGTAAACGCTGTTGGTAATGGTGTAGCCGATGATAAAGCGGTCTATGCTTATGTGCCCGAAATGATTCGCTATTACTTAAATCAGGAACCAATCCTCAAAAATGTGCCTACCTATCAAATGGAAAATTTAGAGGAACGTGAACTTGTTTTTGCCGATATGGAAAACATGGTGATCAAAGAAACCAATCAGAGTGGTGGTTACGGAATGGTGATGGGAAACAAAGCCAGCGAACAGGAATTAGAAGAAGCTAAAATAGCCATCGTCAAAAATCCCCGAAATTTCATCGCCCAACCCATCATCCAACTAAGCACTGTTCCCTGCCTGATTGATGGTGAACTCAAATTGCGCCATGTGGATCTTAGACCCTACGCTCTCTGCGGTCCCAAAGGCATCCAAATCGTTCCCGGTGGTCTCACCCGCGTAGCACTGACCGAAGGATCACTCGTAGTAAACTCTTCACAAGGTGGAGGTAGTAAAGATACCTGGATAATTAAATAAACGAGTCATAAGTATAATATCTGACTCTAATAAAGGAATACAATGAAAGTAAATATGCTCAGCCGGGTTGCTGACGGAATGTTCTGGCTCAACCGATATATGGAAAGAACCGATGGTATGCTACTGTCGATAAACACCTTTTATATTCTGTCTTTTGATAAGGAATCAAACGATACCCAAGGCTATAAACCGCTATTGGAATACTATACCAATTTATCGCCCCAAAAGATCAATGAGGTACAGCATGACACTGATTTTGTTCTAAAATATATGATATGCGACAATCAGAATTACAATTCTGTGAAAAACTTGGTATCTAAAGCAAGAGAAAATGCCCGCGGTTCTCAGGATAAAATTACCAAAGAACTTTGGGAACATATCAACTCGCTCTATCATTATATGAATGCTCCCGAGCTTCCTCGTAAATTAGAAACAACAGATGCTCTGAAAGTGATTACCCGTCTCAATAAAAATTTATTGCTCTACAACGGTATTCTTCAAGTGACCATGCCACGAGGTCTTGGTTGGTGTTTTTCAAGTATTGGTAAACACATTGAGCGTTGCTTACAAACTATTTCGATGACTCAAGCCTATTTTGCCCCAATAAATTACAATCTTGATGGCGAAGAAGATCTAATGTATTGGCGCCATTTACTGCTTTCGCTCTCCGGTTATGAACAATATCTTAAGAGCTATAGCAACATCTCACACAACCGAAAAGTGGTTCAACAACTGGTATTCAATAAAGATTTTGCGCATTCGGTAATCTACACTCTCGATCTGATTGACAAATATCTCATTAACCTATTAAAAGATAATGCTCTTAGCGAAGCCCGAACCGTATACAATCAGTTTGGAAGACTTAAAAGTTATATCGAATATACCGATTACCAACATTTGACTAACAAACAATTAGAAGAAGTACTCAATACTACTAAAAAACAATTGATCCAGTTCTCGACCGATTTCTCTAAATTATTTTTCTCCTATACCTAATAAAATATGGCGATATTCAAAATAGTACACACCACAAAATACCAATACAGTTGGCCTATAAAAGAAAGCATCAACGAAATTCGACTGTTTCCACATCATTTCGAAAATCAGGATGTGGTGCAATACCAATTGCTGATCAGTCAGAATCCGGTTGTCGAAATCTTTGAAGATTATTACGGCAATCGTGTAGGAAGCTTTAACACCCTAGAATCACATTCCGAAATGACGATCGAATCCCGCATGCTTTTAAGGGTAAATCATTCGCTGAAAATTCCTGAAATTGATAATCTTAAACTAGCCGATTTGGTTTCCAAAAAAGAAAAAAGCATCATGCTCTTGCGTCTTTCTTATCCGGAAACCATCAAAAAACAGCAGGAAATTATAAACATATTAAAGGAAATCGATTATGCCGATAAACCAATCATCGAAATCGCCCAATTGTGTAACCAATATATTTATACGAATTTTGCCTATACAAAAGGGATCACCAATATAGAAACTACGCTTGATGAGTTATTGGAAATTCGAAAGGGAGTTTGCCAGGATTTCGCTCACATACTCTTGCAGTTAGTTCGTACTGCCGGTATTCCCGCCCGTTATGTAAGTGGCTATATTTGTCCCAATGAAAGCGGACATAGAGGGGAAGGCGCTACCCATGCCTGGGTAGAAATCTATAGCCCTAGCCAGGGATGGTTGGGTTTAGATCCCACCAATAACATTTGGACCATGGAAAATCATATCAAACTTTCAGTGGGTCGTAATTTCTATGACTGTACACCTGTGAAAGGAACTTTTAAAGGAATTTCCCGACAAACACTTTCCGTTTGCGTTTCTGTTGGCTACGAAGACGGACGCCATTTTGAAGAGATAAATGATGTTCAATTACAAGAAGTTTCTTTACAAGTTCAAGAGCAACTCAATCATATTGAATTATTACAAGAGCAACAAAGACAACAACAACAACAATAATAATATCAGGGAATTAGCCCTTATTATATAAAATTCAACTCAGCCCTAACTAACGCTCTGTTCAAAGGAGGTCTACTTGCTTAAGTAGGCCTTCGCTATTTAAAAAAAGAGATAAAAGAATAATTTTAGTGATAACTATATTCGAAACCAAAAAGAATATGTTAGAAAAAAGAATTACCTTTAATACTCAATAATACTTGTTTCGCCTTATTAAGGAATAAGCAAAAA
>CANEZU010000238.1 GCA_947444255.1 Flavobacteriaceae bacterium
ATTCCCATTAAATGAAAGCAAAGGAAAAAATGTATATGATACTGCAGGAATACTTTATGGAGTAGCTGAAAATCCGTATTGGCTAATAAATGACTCCTATCATTGGAAAAAAAGACAAACTTTTTATTCTAAGGAAATCTCTGGACTAACATTTGACGAAAAAAATCAAAGATTTATAAGTTTAAGCTCTGACTCCATTACCTTTTATAATATTGACAAACAAACAAGTACAAAAATAAAATTAAAACATAAAAATCCCGTACCAATGCGGCTAGGGAATTTGATTCTAAATCCCTCTTCCAATAAATTATACATTTATGAAGTAAATAATGTAAGCCTGAATAATCCCACTATAGCTTGTTTGGATTTAGACACATTTGAATGGCAAATTATAAGTACCCTTTTATTACCTATTCAACGCCATCACCATGATTCCTTCTTTGACAGCACTAAAAACGGATTTTATATATTTGGCGGATTTGGAAACCTTAAGTATTCTAACGATTTAAATTATTTTGATTTAAATTCAAGAAAATGGAGCTCTATTAATTTAAAAGGCGATCCTATTTACCCTCGGTTTTTTTCTGGACTTTGTACTACTAAAAAAAATGAACTATTAATTTTTGGTGGCATCGGTAATAAATCGGGCGATCAAACCATAGGAAAAAAATACTTTTACGATTTATACAAAATAAATTTAGATTCTAAAAAAATAACTAAGCTTTGGGATATTACAAACAACACTATAAAAAATGTTAGCGTTCGAAATATGATTCTTTCTGAAGACTCTAACTCCTTTTATACTTTATGCTATCCGGAATACATACCGTCTACTTTTTTACAATTAAAAACCTTTTCGATAAAAAATGGAAAAAATAAAATTCTTGGCGATTCTATCCCCATGAATTCAGAAAATATATTGACCAATGCAAACCTTTATTACAATAAAGCAACAAAAGAATTTTATTGTACTACTTTAGAGTACCAAATTAATGGTAAAAACAAAACAAGTATTTATTCAATAAAAGCACCTCCAATTTCTAAGGATGTACTCGATAAAAATTCAAAAAAGACTAGTTCAACAAAATTAATCGTTCTAATTTCTTTTATAATAGTAGTGATAGTTCTATTATTTTTTCTAGTCAGAAAGCGAAAAAATCTAAAAGCAAAAAATTCAAGTCCAAAAATTTCAAATTTAAATTTGGAAGAAAAAAAGAATACCATTAGTGAAAATGCTGTTTTTTTATTCGGAAACTTCAAAGTGTTTAATAAAAAAGGCAAGGATATTACTTATTTATTCAGTCCTAAACTTAAACAGCTGTTTCTTTTGCTTCTTTTAAACTGCAAAAAAGAAGAGGTCGGTATTAGCTCTGAATTAATTTACGATGTTCTTTGGCCTGATAGCGATCATGATAAAGCAAAGAATTTAAAAAATGTAACCATCAATTTGCTTAGAAAAAACCTTGAAGAAATAGAAGGAATACAATTAGTCTTTTCTAATAAGGTTTTTAAATTAGAATACAACCAAAGCTTTTATTGCGATTATTTCAACTTTTTAAATCAAATACAAATATTAAAAAAAGGGGGTAATAATGAGAATTCAATTGCATCATTATTAGCTATAATTGGAAATGGTACTTTTTTAAAATCAATTGAAGACAATTATTTTGATTATTATAAAACGGAATATGAAAACGATATATTTGAAATTTTACCAAATTTAATTCAAACTACATTCAACAATAAAGACTATGTTAGTACTATAGCAATGGCAAATAGTTTGTTTATTATTGATCCCATAAATGAAATTGCTTTTTATTATAAAATACATTCCTTTCTAAAAATGAATAATAGTACTGAAGCAAAGAAATGTTTCAATTATTTCATTATTGAATATAGAAAAATAATGAATGATGACTTTAATATGACCTTTGTAGAGGTATCAAAAAAAATACCAAAAGAACTACTATAAATACTTCACTAAAAAAAAAGAAAAAAAATCTATCTGAAAAATACTATAAATCAAAAAGTATCGTTTTTACTTACTTTGTGAATAACGGCACTATTTTTGGACTATTTTTTAACAATAGTTTATATCTGAAATTTGTAGTCCTAATCCATTTAATATTAAATTTGTAAATATCTTAAACACCCACACTTATGAAAAAAGTCATTTTAGCACTTTCAATTGTTGCCTTAGTAGCCACTTCTTGTGTCTCAAAGAAGAAATACGCTGATTTAGAAGCGAAAAATAAAGAAACTCAAGATTTATTAAATACCGCTACTGTAAAATTAAACAGCTGCCTTACAGAAAAAGAAGCAATTGCCAGTC
The DNA here is from genome assembly GCA_947444255.1 of Flavobacteriaceae bacterium. GTDB lineage: Bacteria > Bacteroidota > Bacteroidia > Flavobacteriales > Flavobacteriaceae > Flavobacterium. Next base: position 2,333 of record CANEZU010000238.1, read on the forward strand.
AAATTGATTTCCTTAAAAAGAATAATTCTGATTTGATTAATAATATGGGTAGCATGACTACTTTGTCTACCAAAGGGGCTCAAAATATTGAAAAAGCATTAGAATCTATTAAAGAGAAAGATTTAAAAATCTCCAGAATGCAAGATGCATTAACTAAGAAAGACAGCGTTACTCTTGCTGTAGTTACTAGTCTAAAAAGTGCTGTTGGTATGTCTGATCCTGATATTGAAATCAATGTTGAAAAAGGGGTTGTTTTCATTTCTATTGCTGATAAATTATTGTTTAAAAGCGGGAGTGCTGTAGTAAGCGACAGAGCTAAAGAAATTTTGGCTAAAGTAGCTAAAGTAATTAATAGCAAACCTGATTTTGAATGTATGGTTGAAGGTCATACTGACAATGTTCCTTATATCAAAACCGCAACTATGGTTGACAACTGGGATTTGAGTGTAAAACGTTCTACTTCTATAGTTCGAGTTTTAACTAATGATTTAAATGTAAATCCAGCACAACTTATAGCTGCAGGTAGAAGTGAGTTTGTTCCTTTAGTAGAAAACAATTCAGTTGAAAATAGAGCTAAAAACAGAAGAACTCGTATTATCGTTCTTCCTAAAATTGATCAATTCTATGATATGATTGAAAAAGAAATGAAAAGACAAAAATAATCAGCCTACACTGATCTATTTAGTTTAGCATAAAAAAAACGTCTTGAATAATCAAGATGTTTTTTTATGTTTAAGCCCGAATTAAATTCCGATTATAAAATATCCAAACTTCCTTTGCCTTCTCTGACAACTAGGGGCTCAAAACCCGATAAATCGATAATAGTAGAACCGACATTATCACCATAACCACCATCAATAACCATATCAACCAGGTTCTGCCATTTTTCAAAAATCAATTCCGGATCGGTAGAATATTCCAAAACGGCATCCTCATCGTGAATGGAAGTCGAAACTATAGGATTTCCCAATTGCTTTACGATTTCTAAAGCAATGGAATTATTGGGAATTCTAATCCCCACGGTACTTTTCTTTTTAAATTCTTTAGGAAGGTTGTTATTTCCTTCCAGGATAAAGGTATAAGGACCCGGTAGAGCACGCTTTAATAACTTAAACGTTGCCGTATTAATCTGCTTCACATAATCGGAAATATGACTTAGATCATGGCAAATAAAGGAAAAATTGGCTTTATCTAATTTAACGCCTTTGATCTTCGCAATCCGTTCTAAGGCTTTGGTGTTGGTGATATCGCAGCCCAAGCCATAGACTGTATCGGTGGGGTAGATAACCAATCCCCCATTTTTCAAAACATCCACCACTTTTTTAATTGCAGCTTCATTGGGTTTGTCTTCGTATATTTTTATGAACTGAGCCATTATTTTTTGTTTGGGGATTAAAACACAAAGCAAGTAGAACAACCTTAGAGCAATTCGAGCTTAGCCCTTTAATCCAATTAATTAACCTATGACATCTAATTTTGCAAATCGCAATAACAATTTTTTTATTCCGCCGACTTCAAATTTGATTTCGGCTTTCTTATCCGCCCCTAGCCCTTCTAAATTGATTACTTCACCTTTTCCAAAACGTTCGTGCATCACCACATTTCCTATGGTTAATTTATTATCAAATAAATTAGCTGCTCCTGAGGAAGCATTCGGATTCATCGGTTTTAGTTTTCGAACAGCAGATAGCGGCTCCTCTCCGGATCTTTTAGGGGGTGGACCTCCTACCGGTTTCGCTAATCTCAAT
>CANEZU010000239.1 GCA_947444255.1 Flavobacteriaceae bacterium
CAAACTTCCCAAACTGATTTTGGGCGAATTTATTGTTACATCAATTTTATCCAAAATTATTTTTTGTTCCAAAATCTCCGCCAACTTCCGATTCAACTTTTCCTGTTCTATATGCATCATCGACAAAGCAGTTTCGTGCTTATCTCCTGCTGAACCCTTAGCATCGTTTTTTGAATCTTCTGTCAAAGCCAAAATCATGTCTTTAAACACATCGATTTTGTCCTGAACTTGTTGCAAATAATGAGAATGTATTTTTTGTTTGAAAGTCATTTTCGAATTTATTTTAAACTAAAAAATCCTACAAGATAATCAAACCTTGCAGGATTTTTGCTCTTTTATTTTTATTTAAAAATCAAATTTATAGTTTCCTCCTATCATCACTTGGAAAGATTGAACCGGATAATTCAACCATCTTTGATAACCTTGATTTGCAATATTATTCAATCTCAAAAATGCCGTAAACTGTGAATTGTATTTGTAGCCAACATGAGCATTGGCATCAAAATAGTTACTCAAAGTTTGAATGTTATTTTCAGGAGCAAAAGTCATAATATTCGTTTTTTGAACCAAATCTTTTCTTTGTCCAACATAAAACACATCGGCTCCAGCATACCATTTTGGAGAAATAGTAACATTTAGATTCGAACCTAGTTGAATTGCTGGCAAATTCCAAGCTTCTGCCTGAATTGCTGTTGTATAAGAACTAAAAGTACCGTTTATTCCAAAAGACACATTCTTGGAAAAATCGGCTTTCAACTCCCCGAAAAAGCGAAGCGTTTTTACATTTTCAAAAACAATCCCCATGGAATTTCCATATTTATATTCCTCTTTTACCAGAATCGTCTCATCATAGGGATTGGATAAAAACAATCCTTTATTTTTTTCATTCGTTGCAGAACCCTTGATATTATAACTTACATAATTTGATAATTTACCTTTTAAACCGGCATAGAAATCATATTGTCTGTCTGTTGGACTTACACCGATACTTGGAGATAGAAAAGGATTTTCATTCGTAAAGTCACGATAAGAATTTTGATCCAAACCTCCTTCGGCTCCAGTATAAAAGATCATTAAATCACCAACCACATTAAGGGATGCTTTGATTTGTGGATAAATAAATAATTGATTCGAATTGCTCTGATTATCCAAACTATAAACTGCCGAAGCGCCAATATCAAAGGACCAATCGTCTTTTTTCATGGAATAGCTAGGATGGATTCCAAAATTGGCAAATCCATAATTAATTGGAGCTGCACCTGAAAAATCTTGTGCAAAAGTTCCTCCCACATAATCAACAATCAAATCGGTTTTAATTGTGTTTTCTCGAATATCAAATTGAAAAGATGGTTTCGCAATAAATCGGTTTTCCGAGGAACTATATCCGTCCCAAAAGCGATTGTATTTTAGACTAATATCATTAACAATACTTTCGTTAAATTTAATATTTCCACCAACATAAAAATTTTGATAGGTTTGACCTTTATCAATCAAATTGTAAATTGACGTTTGCTGCTCATTGGTAAAAAAAGAACCATAATCAGCAGGAAGTCCATACCAATGATAGCGCTGAATTTCATAACCTAAATCGGTATTCCATGCGAAATTACTTTTCTTAATTCCGTAAGTTAAATCAACACTGCTTTTTAAAAAACTATCTTTCACAGGAATATTTTCAATTCCACCTTGAGAGGACAAATGCTTGACTTTTCCAGCCACATAATCATCTTCCCCTATATTTTCAGTAAGATAGAGTTCTGAAAATAGGGTTGCATAATTCGCAATTCCGCCTGTAAAATAATTTTTATATAACTTTTCTGTAACCGATTCATCTACTTTGGCAGCCTTCCCTTTTGAAGGTATAAATATTGAAGCTACTGGAAAAGAGAAAATCGTATACTTGATATTTTCCTTTTTTGTATTATCATCGTCTTCTAATGAAGGGATTTCTTTCACTTTAAAAGCATCTGAAATTGTTGGAGTATATGGTTTTACCACATTTACTACTTCGGTCCCTATATTTTCGTCTTTCTTTTGTGCAGAAACAATTTGAAAGCTAGATGCTAACAACAGAAAAGCGGTTGCGTATTGAATTTTAATTTTCATGTCTTTTTATTTTTTAGAGCTAAGAAATTGGACTTCCATTTAACTCTAATTTAATTTTGTATGGAGGAATTTGTTTTTGCTTCTTCTGATTTAATTAAGTCCAATTGCGTTTGTGCCTCTGCGATTACCTCTGGAAAGTTGGTGAAATTTTTAATCACACTTTCCAAAATGTAAGTGGCCTGGAAACTATCTTTCAAAGCATAAAAATTACGAGCCATTACCACCAATCCCTTCGCTCCAAAATATTTATAGGCCGAATAATCTTTGGTTAATTTTTGAACGGCTGCATTTGAAGCCTCGTATTTATTCTCTTTGTTTTTAAAATAAGCATCATAATAAAGTGCTTCGGCAGCTAATTCTCCCTTAGCTATCAAAAGTAATTTGGCATAAGCCGTTTTAGCTTTCTCTTCCTCATTAGACTGAATTGCAGAACGCGCAATAATAATTTGAGCATCCGATTTTACTTTATTATCTGTTTTAGGATTTTCCAAAACCTTATTTGCATAAATTTCAGCATTTTGATAATCTTTATTTTCATAATAAAGCTTCATCAAATTTGATTGTGAAAAAGTAATATTCTGAGGAAAATCGGCCTCTGTTTCTAATCGTTTTAATACGGAGATTGTTTTTTCAGAATCCATTTTCTTTAAATAAATCTCCGCTAATCGAGCCAAAGATTGTTCCGTAAATTCATTCCTAGATTTGGAAATCACATTTTCGTAATTCGGAATTGCATTGGTTTCTATACCATCTGCAAAATAGGATTGTGCCAGATAAAAGTTTGCTTTCAAAGCATGAATTCCATTTGGAAATTGAACTAAATACCCCCCCAAACTAACAATTGATTCTTTAATATTGTTTTGCAAATATTGTTTTTCTGCAGCTTCATAAGTATCATTATCCAAATCCGCATCGGAAACATTCACAAAATCTAAAGTCCGAACCCAATTGGCATATTCACTTACTTTTCCATTTTCTACATAAATTAATCTAGCGGTAGCAACGGCTTCCAAAGCTTCTGGACTTTTGGGATAATCAGCTGCAACTTTTTTAAATTTAGAAATTGCCAATTCATCCTTTCCCGCATTATAATAAATTAAACCTTGTCGTAAAACTGATTTCGACGCATACGATCCTTTTTTAAATTCCGTTATAAGTTGATCATAGACTTTTACAGCCACATCATTTTGCTTTTCTATTCCGTAGGTATTCCCTAATTCAAACAAAGCATCATCCCTATATTTTGATTTGATATAAGTACTAATAAATTTATTCAAATCTTCAATTTTCTTATCATTTTTGGCAACAAAACCATAACTAATTGCTTTTTGAAAAGCTGCATAATCGGCATCAACACCTTTTAATTCAATAACTTTATTATAGGCGTCCATTGCAGGCCAATATTTGTTCGTTACAAAACGAGAATCGGCTAATCTCAAATAGGAATCGTTTAAACGAACTTTGTCTTCCTTAGTTGCATCGATTTGTTTCTGAAAATAATTACTCGCCTGATCATATTCCTTTTGTTTAAAATAAGAATAGGCAATATTATAATTGATGTTTTGGATTTCAGGTGTTGCTTTAGATTCAGGGAAACCCAAAAATTGTTTAAAACTTATTAGAGCATCATTATAATTCCCAAGCGTAAATTCTGTTTCACCTTTCCAAAAAGTAGCTCTTGCTGAAAATTTCGCATCTCTAGGTTCTGCAATTGATTTATTAAACATTGCTAAAGCAGATTTATAATCCCCGTCAGTAAACAATTCCAATCCTCTGTAAAAAGTAACTTTTTGATACGCTTGTTTATTTTCAAAACTGGAATTTTTTTCCAATAAATCTAAAGCCCCTTTGTAATTTTTGGAAGTAATAAAAGAATTTATCAACAGTGTTTCTACTTCTACTTTAGAGTTTGAATTAGGATA
>CANEZU010000240.1 GCA_947444255.1 Flavobacteriaceae bacterium
AAAAGATTATGAATTCAGTTTTGAAGGCCATCCCAATAATACAACACGAGAACATCTTCAAAAGTTATATGACTTGGGTTTTAGAAGAGTGAGTTTTGGTGTTCAGGATTATTCCGAAAAAGTACAGAAAGCTATACATCGGGAGCAGCCTTTTCACAATGTAGCGAAAGTAACATTTTGGGCTCGGGAAATTGGTTATACCTCCATTGGGCATGATATTATTTTTGGATTACCCTTCCAAAAAAAAGAAGATGTAATTGATACTATTGAAAAAACAAAATCATTAGAACCAGACCGATTGGCATTCTATAGTTATGCTCATGTACCTTGGATTAAAGGAAACGGACAGCGAGGATTTAAAGATGAAGATGTACCCAAAGACGATGAAAAGAGAGAATTATATGAGATTGGGAAAAAATCCTTAGCTGAAAACGGCTATTATGAAATTGGAATGGATCATTTTGCATTAAAAACAGATTCCTTATATAAATCTTTTGAAACGGGAAAACTACATCGAAATTTCATGGGTTATAGCTCTTCAAAAACACAATTAATGATTGGCTTAGGCCTTTCCTCCATAAGTGACAGTTGGTATAGTTTTGCCCAAAACACGAAGAATTTAGAAGATTATTATCAACCATTAGAATGGGATAAATTAGCCGTTTACAGAGGCCATATTTTAACTCAAGAAGATCTGATCATTAGAAAACATATCCTTAATTTGATGTGTCAGTTTCAAACTTCATGGGAAAATGAAAGCGATTATTTTAATGAAATTCCAGCTGTTTTAGACCAATTGGGTGAAATGGTAAAAGACGGATTAGTAGTTCTTATAAAGGATGGATTAGTCGTCACAGAAGCCGGAAAAGCTTTTGTACGGAATATCTGCATGGCTTTTGACTTACGTTTAAAAAGAAAAGCTCCTGATACCCAATTATTCTCCATGACCATCTAGAATGCAAATGGTTTTAATGGCAATTGGGTTGTGCTTGAACAAACAAACTCATGTTAGAGGGCGATACATAAGGTATCCCCAGGCCTAAACCTCGAAGGATAAATAACAACCCAATACAAACAGCTACAAATGGAATTGCTTTTTGGATTGTATTTCGAATTGGAACGGTTAAAAAGGAATTAATGTAAACAACTGCACTCATCATAGGAACGGTTCCTAGTCCGAATAAAATCATATAAAGAATACCCAGAGATTCACTTTGCAAGGCTATTGCACCAAACAAAGCGACATAAACCATACCACAGGGGAGAAAACCATTGAGAAAACCTATCGTATAAAGTGATTTATAGCTTTTGTTTTTAAACTGACTACCGAGAGTACTTTTGATTTTAGATATTAGTTTAAAGATAGGCTTTGAAAAGTTATAGCGCGCAAATTCGTTTTCAGGTATTAAAACTACTAAAATCATAGCTATACCAATAAATACAGATAGTTTTTGTTGTAGACCTGCCATAAAAAAACCTTTACCAAGCAAACCAAAAACAAAACCAATAGTTGCATAAGCAGATAAGCGACCGATATGATAGGTTAGAATTTGACTGATTTTTTTAGCTGGATTATTTCTGTCTACCGGTAACATCATTGCAATGGGACCACACATTCCGATGCAATGAAAGCTACTGATTAAACCAAAGATAAAAGCGGTATATAACATGATTTATTTTATTAAAGACAACAAAGACATCCGTTTAAAATCTCATAAATTGATTTATCCATTTGCTCCATTGATTGCACTTTATAAATTATTCTAAATTAAATTCTCTTTTAGTCAGGTAGGATTTACCCTCATATTGCCATTCCATATTAATGTCCCAGCGACCGCCTACCAAACTTTTGTTAGGTATGAGCAAAGTGGAAGTAGATAACGAAATTGGAATTTCGAAATCTAATTTTTTGTTAGACGGTCTATAAAGGGACACTGTTCCTTTAATTTTATTTGGAATAAAGTCAGTTGGAAAAACAATTTGTATTCCTTCTGAAGTATAGCTTATTATTGGCTTTTGGACTAAATCATGTGCATTTTGAATCCGAATCATTTCGTCTCCAAAATGAGAATCATGTTTATAATATTCTTCTACAACCAAATCGTTATCGTATTTAGAATCGGATTGTACTTTGAACACAAAATATAAAATAAAGGTCATAAAAAAAGCAAATGCAATAACTATTGCGGTTCCCCAGTTAATTTTCATAATTTGTATTTTAAATTTTAAACTTCATAAACTTTTCGCAACAGTTAATCCTTTAATCAAAACTTCTTGGACTGAGAAAACTTGTTGTACTGCTAGAAATTTTCTTATCTGCATTGTAAATTTCAATATGGAGTTTAGTTTTATCAGATTCCAATAAATAAGGGTTGATTTCTATAAACAAAGTACCATTATTCATCCCTTGTTTTCGAACCTTAAAATCTTGTTGACCTACTAATTTAAGACTTCCTTTGATGCCAATTAATTTAAAATGAATATCATTGAAATCATTATTGGTTTTATTTATAATTTTGAAGGTATAAATGTTACTTATATTAGCTCCTTTGTGTTGAAATAGTTGTCCTGGTAGACGCAAAATAGAAACTTCGACATCATTCCTTAAAAACAATAGTCCTAATAGAATTCCAATTAATATCCCTAAAACAGCTGTATACCCTTTCATTCTAGGGGTAAATACAAACTTCACTTTTTTCTCAATTTCATCTTCCGATGCGTATCTAATAAGACCTTTTGGTAAACCTACACCTTCCATAATAGTATCGCATTCATCAATACAAGCGGTACAGTTTACACATTCCAATTGAACACCGTTACGAATATCTATTCCGGTAGGACACACATGCACACATTGTTTGCAATCGATACAATCTCCTTTACCAGAAGCGGCTCTGTCTTCCTGTTTGTTATACTTGGCTCTTCCTAATTCTTTTTCACCACGAACAAAATCATAGACTACATTTATGGATTTGTTATCCAAAAGAACCCCTTGTAATCTTCCGTAAGGACAGGCTATAATACATACTTGCTCTCTAAACCAAGCAAAAACAAAATAAAAAACTCCCGTGAATATTAACAACGAAATTAGGGTACTCAAATGGTTTGCAGGACCTTCTTCAATCATTTTAAATAATTCGTCGCTGCTGATAAGATAGGCGAGAAACACATTGGCAATTAGGAACGATATTATTAAAAAAATAGTCCATTTTACTGTTTTCTTTCTGATTTTCTCCGCATTCCATTCTTGTTTTTCCAAACGAATCTGGGCACCACGATCCCCTTCAATCCAGAACTCAATTCTTCGAAAAACCATTTCTAAAAAGATGGTTTGTGGACAAATCCAACCACAGAATATTCGTCCAAAAATAACGGTGAAAAGAATTACAAAAACAACTCCGACAATCATAAAAATAACGAACAGGTAAAAATCCTGTGGCCAAAACGGAAAACCAAAAATATTAAACCTACGTTCTAGAATATTGAACATCATAAACTGATTCCCATTAATTTTAATAAATGGATTGGCAATCAGCACGGTCAACAAGAAATAACTGACCCACTTTCTATATTCATAAAATTTACCGGACGGTTTTTTAGGAAAAATAAATTTACGATTTCCTTCTTCATCAATTGTGCCTATTGTGTCTCTAAAAGCTTCGTCTTGTAATGCCATTATTTTAATTTTTAAAGCTAATAAAAGTTTGGGCAGCTTGCTGGTTCTGTCAAAGAATACTGTTTTTAGCTTATTATTTTTTAGACTGTGTACTGTCTGTTTTTGTAGCAACAGCTATTGTTTTGATAGCATTTATATCAACCCATATCTCGCCATCTGGCGCTTTTGGATCTTTAGGGTTCGTACCTTGAAGCGATAATACATAACTAGCAACTTTCTGCATTTCTTTAGGTTTTAGCGTTCCTTTCCAGGAAATCATTCCTTTACCATCACGACCACCATTCACTAAAGTATGAAATATATTTTTAATGCCTCCG
>CANEZU010000241.1 GCA_947444255.1 Flavobacteriaceae bacterium
ATCGGTTCCGGCAGTCTGGTCTTTGTCTTGTAAATAAATTAAATCTTTGGTCGGAACGCAAGAACTAAAAAAAATTCCTACAATAAGAAGCAAACTAAAAAGAACCTTATTCATTTTTTTATACTATTTTGGAATAAAGATAGTTTTTCATTTAAGAAAACAAAAAAAGAAGCCTGTTAAATTATGCTAATTACTTTTAAAGGTGTTTTCAAAAGGCACGCGATGCAGGATACTTCGTCCTAGGGTAATCTCGTCGGCATATTCCAATTCATCGCCTACAGAAATTCCTCTGGCTATCGTAGAAGTGATAATTGCGTAGTCCTGGATCTGTTTGTAGATATAAAAATTGGTGGTGTCGCCCTCCATGGTAGAGCTTAAGGCAAAAATAATTTCGCTAATGCTTCCCGCCCGAACTTTATCTACCAGACTAATAATGTTCAACTGACTTGGACCAACACCGTCTATAGGCGATATTTTACCCCCCAAAACGTGATAAATACCTCGAAATTGGCCTGTGTTTTCAATGGCCATCACATCTCGAATATCTTCAACTACACAAATTATTTGGTGATTCCTGTTGCTATTCGAACAGATTTCGCAAATTTCAACATCCGATATATTGTGACAGCTGTCACAAAACTTAACCTCTTTCCGCATTGTTGTCAAGGCTTCCGATAAAAAAAGAGTTTGCTCTTTGGGCTGCTTGAGTAAATGCAAAACCAATCGCAAAGCTGTACGCTTTCCTATTCCCGGCAATTGAGACATCTCATTGACTGCCTTCTCTAAAAGTTTTGAAGAAAATTCCATAGCCACAAAGATAGTAAATAGTTAATTTCGATATTCGAAATTTTCGAAATTATCAAGCAAGCCGACTCTCAAATTAGCCGATTATATAATTATTTTTCCTATTTTGGCTACCGATTAAAAAAAATACCATGACACCCTTTGCCATCTTATCGCTGATTATTGTTTATTTCGGTATCTTGTTTTTCATTTCTCATTTTGTCAGTAAAAAAGACAGTGGAAACGATGCTTTTTTTAAGGCCAATAAAAATTCCAAATGGTATCTCGTGGCTTTCGGAATGATAGGAACGGCCTTATCGGGCGTTACTTTCATATCCGTTCCCGGCGAAGTTGGCAATCCTGATACCCAATTTAAATATTTCCAGTTTATCTTAGGAAATGCCATTGGCTTTCTATTTATTGCCAAAGTCTTGCTACCCCTTTATTACCGAATGAACCTTACTTCTATCTACGGCTATATCGAAAAACGGCTAGGAACTGTCAGCTATAAAACAGCAGCATCTATTTTTCTAATCAGCCGAACTATAGGTTCTTCCTTCCGATTGTATTTAGTGGTCATCGTTTTGCAACGCTATGTTTTTGATTTCTATCAAATTCCTTTTGCACTTACCGTTTTAATTTCCCTTGTATTAATTTTTGCCTACACCTATCGCGGCGGACTAAAAACAATTATTATTACCGATACCCTGCAAACCTTCTTTCTGGTTTCCTCGGTGTTTTTGACGATTTTCTTTATCTGCAACAGCCTAAATCTAAATATAGTCGAAGCTTTTGAACAGGTAAAAACTAGTAATTATTCCAAAGTTTTCTTCTTTGACGACTTCAACAAAGGCAATTATTTCTTCAAACAAATTCTGGGTGGTATATTTGTAACTATAGCTATGGTAGGACTCGATCAGGATTTGATGCAGAAAAACTTGAGTTGCGCCACCATTGGCGAAGCCCAAAAAAACATGTTTACGTTCACCGGAATTTTTGTACTGATCAATATTTTCTTTCTTAGTGTGGGTGCTTTATTGTATATCTATGCCGAAAAAAATGGAATTGCCATCCCGACAGATTTAATAACGGGCAAACCCAGAACCGATCTTTTATTTCCAGAAATTGCCTTTCATCATTTGACACTAATTCCTTCTATAGTCTTTTTATTGGGATTGACAGCGGCTACTTTTGCCACTACCGATTCGGCTTTAACGGCTCTGACTACCTCTTTTTGTGTTGATTTCCTGGCCATGGACAAGCTTGAAAACAGAAACAAACCCAATGTAGTGCGCAACAGACATTTAGTACATCTTGCCTTTTCGTTTCTGATGTTTGTAGTAATTGTGATTTTTAACACTATCAATGATGCCTCGGTAGTAAGCATGATTTTTAAAATTGCCTCTTATACGTATGGCCCTCTTTTGGGATTGTATGCTTTTGGACTTTTGATGAAGACAAAAACCGTTCACGACAAATGGGTTCCCCTAATTTGTATTCTTGCCCCCGCAATCTGTTTCCTAATCAGCACTAATTCGGCCCTACTTTTTGGCGACTACGTTTTTGACAACGAATTAATTGTAGTAAACGGCCTCCTAACCTTCCTGGGATTATTACTCATCAGCAAACCCGCCGTAGAAGACACCCGATTCTAAAAAAAAAAGAGCCACTGATTCACAGATTACTTCGACTTTTCGATTTAGAAGACACCCGATTCTAAAAAAAATAGAGCCACTGATTCACAGATTTTTAAAAATCTTTTTTAATCTGTGCATCTGTGGCAAAAAAACGAAGCACCACTAAAAACAATCCCTCTGATCTCAGATTGCTTCCACTTATCGTTTTAGAAGTCTCCCGATTCTAAAAAAAATAGAGCCACTGATTCACAGATTTTTAGATTTAGAAGTCACCCGATTCTACAAAAAAACAATAACCGCAGATTCGAAGATTTTTAAAAATCTTTTTTAATCTGTGAATCTGTGGCAAAAAAACGAAGCACCAAAAAAACTATCGCTCTGATCTCAGATTTATAAAAATCTTTTTTAATTTGCGACCCGAGCGATAGCGAATTGGCGAAGCAATTTGCGGTAAAAAAAAAAGAAGCACCACTAAAAACTATCGCGCTGATCTCAGATTTTCAAAAATCTTTTTTAATTTGTGCATCTGTGGCAAAAAAACGAAGCACCAAAAAAACTATCGCGCTGATCTCAGATTTTCAAAAATATTTTTTAATCTGTGCATCTGTGGCAAAAAAAAACCTCAAAGCGAAATTTCACTTTGAGGTTTTAATAAACGTATATTTATAAAATCTAATACTGATTTGTGGTCAACAAAACTAAAGTACAAGCTACCTCAGCCTTAATATTATTCAATTCTAACAATTGATAAAACTCCGGATTTTCAGATCCAGGATTAAAAATTACGCGTTTCGGTTTGGCTTCTACAATATAATTATAGTAATCCCGCTGACGCAAAGGGTTTAAATACAAGCTTACGGTATCTATATTTTTTAAAGGGATTGCTTTGGTATAAATTTTAATTCCGGCTACTTCACCCGTATTTTGGCCAATCGCCAAAACAGAATGCCCTTTTTCAACCAAAAGGTTGATTGCCTTGAAGGCATATCGTTCTGGCTTTGTCGAAGCACCAAGAACTAGTGTTTTTTTATTTTTCATACTGCAAAAGTACAAAAAAAGGCGTATTTTATTACTTATTTTCGACTATTGCTTGTTTTTTAAGTCTAAATTAGCCTTTGGCGCTAGTGCGCCTTTTAAACCCCACTTATGGAATTATTCATCTATCTCTTTGCGGCCTTATTTTCGGTTATAAATCCTATCGGAACCGTTCCTATTTTTGTAGGACTTACCCAACATGACGATAAAAAAGAACGCTCTCGAGTTTCCCTTTGGACAGCTATTGATGTATTTGCCATATTGATAATCTCCTATTTTGTGGGCCAATATGTACTTACTTTTTTCGGTATCAGCTTGGATGCACTCCGAATTGCAGGTGGTTTGATTATTGTAAGCTCCGGTTTTTCACTTTTGTCAGGAAAATTTAGCAAGAAAAGAGGCATTAATAAAAAAGTAGAAAGCGAAATCCAAAACCGGAATGATATCGCCCTAACGCCACTCGCCATTCCAATGCTTGCTGGTCCGGGTTCCATATCTCTTCTCATTGCGTTTTATCAGGAACATCAT
>CANEZU010000242.1 GCA_947444255.1 Flavobacteriaceae bacterium
AATTCGTTGGCCAGTATTTTTAAATTGGAATAGTGGGTTGTGATGATTCCAAAAGCTTCTCTGTGATAAAACTCCTCTAAGAAAATTTCTGCTAAAGCGCCACCCAATTCGGGATCAGAACCGGTACCAAACTCATCAATAAGAAACATGGTTTTACTGTTGCACTTTTTGAGAAAGTAGTTCATGTTCTTTAAACGGTAACTGTAGGTACTCAAATGATTTTCAATAGATTGGTTGTCACCAATATCAGTTAGAATCCTATCAAATAAAAATGTTTCACTTCTTTCATGAACCGGAATTAGCATACCCGATTGCAGCATCAATTGCAAGAGTCCTACTGTTTTTAAGGATATAGTTTTACCTCCTGCATTGGGACCCGAAATCACAATTATTCTATTTTCCTGATGAAATTCGAAGGTTTGCGAATGAGTGATTTCGTTTTTTTGTTTGTTATTTAAATAGAGAATCGGGTGAAAGGCATCTCTGAAATAGAGTCTTCTGTTGTTTGTTATTTGAGGGAGAATACCATTAATACGATTGGCATATTTTGCTTTAGCGGCAATCACATCTATATCACTTAGGAATTCTTGGTATTGGATAATTAAAGGCAAATAATGACGAATCGCATTTGATAACTGCTTTAATATTCGCATGATTTCTTCTTTTTCTTCGTATTCCAAATTGCTTAATTCTCTAGAATATTTCAAAGTAGCTTCTGGTTCGATATAAGCGATGCTTCCTGTTTTAGAGCTCCCCATTATAGAACCTTTGACTTTTCGTCTGTACATGGCTAAAACGGCTAAAACCCGTCTGTTTTGAACGAAACTTTCTTTAATGTCGTCTAGATAACCCAAACCATTGTATTGCGTCAGCGCCATCCCAAAACTTTGGTTGACTTTGCCACGAACCGCATTCATATCTCTGCGGAGATTGAGTAAATCCGGTGAGGCATTGTCTTTAATTTCGCCATATTTATCGACCACTTCGTCGATAAGCTTTGTGATTTCTTTAGTATATTCTAATTCGGAAGCTTTAGCATTTAAATGGGGGTAATATTCTTCAAATTTTTTAAAATACTGCAGTAAGATATTTGATGTTTCCGAAATAGTTGCAATTTTCCTAAAGCTACCTACTTCCAGAAAGCTGTCTTCGATAGCCAGGAATTTAATTTCGTGATTTATAGCATCAAAACCATGATTGGGGATGGCATTATTATTTTGGTAAGAAGAAACGTATTCTGAGGTTTGCATTAGCGCATTCATCAGGGTTTCCTTATCTTTGAAAGGAACAATTTCGAGTGCTTTTTGTTTTCCAATATCGGTATTGCAAATAGAGGATAAAGTCTCGAGTACCGTTGGGAATTGTAAATCTTGTAAGGTTTTTTCTGTTATGGATATCATTGTATATGTCGAAAGTCTTAAGTAAAAAGTCAAAGTTACAAAGTAATAAAGTCAAAAACGATTTTCTGTGTTGACTTTGCAAAAACTTTACGAAATTTGCAATAAAATATATTTATGCTTTCCAATTTGAATCCTTCTTGGCAAATTATTGTAGCGGACGAAATACAGAAACCCTACTTCAAGGATTTGACGGAGGCTGTTGCTGCGGAATATGAGAATTCGATTTGTTTTCCTCCCAAAGAATCCTTGTTTGCCGCCTTTGATTATTGCTCTTTTGATGCTATTAAGGTCGTTATCATTGGTCAGGATCCCTATCATGGAGAAGGCGAAGCCAATGGTTTGTGTTTTTCAGTAAATGAAAATATCCGAATTCCGCCCTCCTTGCGTAATATTTTCCGAGAAATCAATTCGGATTTGGAAACGCTTTTTTTACCTCAATCTGGTAATTTAGACTCTTGGGCTAAACAGGGTGTTTTACTTTTGAACGCCGCGCTATCGGTTCGAAAGGATCAGCCTAATAGCCATAAAAATATAAAGTGGGCTCTTTTTACAGATGCAGTAATTCAGAAAATATCGGATGAAAAAGAAGCAGTAGTTTTTATGCTTTGGGGTAATTTTGCTCAAAAAAAAGGGAGTAAAATCGATTCCGAAAAACATTTGGTATTGGTCTCAGGACATCCTTCACCGATGAGTGCTAATCAGGGAAAATGGTTTGGAAATAAGCATTTCAGCCAAGCCAATGCCTATTTAAAATCAAAAGGAAAAAAGGAAATAGATTGGAATTTAATCTAAAGTCAGCGCTCCCAGAATTTCTTCGGACATAAAAGGTCCACCGGGATAAGAGGCCGTATAATCCATATTTAACCAGATTTGACCCCGTTCATCGATATGATAATGAATCGTTTTACCTTTACTTTCCTCTACAAACAACACTTTTTTAATGAGGTAATTGATGATTTCTAAATCGGTTTTGTTTCCAATTAAGAGTTCCGGATAAATATGACCACCGGTATGAATCAGTCGAGGAGTGCCACCAATTGCTTTAACGCTCGAAGCCATAAGAATGGAATGATCGTCACAATCACCCGAGAAATAGAGAAGGGATTCCGTTGCTGTGGCGATGTATTCTCGGCCTTTGGGATCACTAACATAATTCCACCGGCTATTAATTTCTTTGAAAACAGCAAAACACTGAATGACCGTTCTGTATTTGGCATAGCCGCGAAGGTCTTTAAAATCCTTTGTAGTCGCCATCAGAGCAAAGTTTCTTACTTTGGGATTCTCATATTCAATGGCATTTAATATTTTATATTTATTAGGAAAAGGAAGTAATTTTGATAAGATAATATCCTGAGGATTTGGATTATCCGACATGGAATACACCATGTAGCGGTAGTCTTCAAAAATACTTTCAAATCCATAACTGCCCGAGAAACTACCGAAAATTAGGGCGATTAAATAAGCCGCCAGACAAATGATAATAATTGTTTTTAATATCCTTAAAATTAACTGAATTACTCCTACAATAACTATAAAAAGAAGAATTCTGTCTATTTGGTAATACCAATTGGGATCAATCGTATTTTGATGAATAATGATAAAAACCGGAATCGCAATAAGTACATTCAATAGAAAAACAATAACATCATCCCAAGGTTTTTTGACCTCGAGTCGTTGTTTTATTTTTTGAAAATAATTTTTGTCTGTTTTTATCATAGGAATCAAAAAAGGCAATAACTAGATTGGTTTTACAATTTCAGTAAAAGTACCTTTTTTGTCAATTATATTTAAATCTATTAGTTGAGTTTGTAGCTTGTTTAACATTTCTTCGGTGACTTGGTTCTGAGACCATTCCGTCAAGCTTAACCATTCTTGAATATCTGATTTATTTTGATTGTACCGATCCGCCAGTATTTGGTCAATATTAACTTGATTTTTAAAATCAAGTGTAGACAAATTTATGATCTTTACTATTTTTGAAATTAGTTCCGGGTGATCCTTTAGTGTTTCATCTCGAACGGCAATCACAAAGGAAAACCATGGAGTGGGACAATCGCCGAGTCTTCTAAAGATTCCTTGGTCGACTAGGGGTTTTGTCATAAAATGTTCCCACATAAAATAATCGGCAGTACCATTAGTAAGCGATTCTACAGCGCCATCGATGGTATTTACAATTCGGAATTCCAGGGTATCGGTATTCCACTTCTGATTTTTCGCATTTACGTAAGCCATTAATTGGGATCCAGATCCCAGACGAGAAATAGCTACTTTGGTATTTTCTAAATCGGCTAAGGTTTTGTATTCGGAATTTGCAGCGACATGTATTCCCCATATCAGTGGTGATTGTACATAGATTTGAACGATTTTGCTGGGATTTCCTGCGAGAATATCCTTTAGGATACCTTCGGTTAAAATCACTGCAATATCCGTTTCACCAGAGCGCAACATCTGATTTAGTTTTCCGGTTCCTTCGGGAACATTAGTCCATTGCAGGTCGATATTTTCCTTTTTGAAGTCTCCATTTTCAATGGCTTGTTGCCAAGGTAAATTAAAATGTTCGGGAACCCCAGCTATTTTTAG
>CANEZU010000243.1 GCA_947444255.1 Flavobacteriaceae bacterium
CCCCTACATAAATAGTATGTTTATATATGATATCACTATCTATTTAACACAAAATAGAAATAAAATAAACCGTTTAGGTTAAAAAACAAAGTCTATAAAACAAGTGTCGGGGGCTATAAAAAAAATAAACCATGAGTAAAGAAAAATTAAGAAGAGAAGCATTAATTTACCACGCCAAACCCCAACCGGGTAAAATGAAAGTAGTTCCTACTAAACCCTACGCAACCCAAAGGGATTTGGGTCTGGCCTATTCACCAGGAGTAGCCGAGCCTTGTTTGGAAATCAAAAAAAATTCGGACAATGTTTATAAATATACTTCCAAAGGAAATATTGTTGCCGTAATTACCAATGGAACAGCTGTATTAGGTCTTGGAGACATTGGTCCATTGGCGTCTAAACCCGTTATGGAAGGAAAATGCTTATTGTTTAAAATTTTTGCGGATATTGATGGCGTGGATATCGAATTAGACACCAAGGATATCGATAAATTTATCGAAACGGTGAAGATCATGGCGCCTACTTTTGGTGGAATTAATCTGGAAGATATCAAGGCCCCGGAAGCTTTTGAAATTGAAAGACGCCTGATAGAAGAACTGGATATTCCCGTGATGCACGATGATCAGCATGGAACGGCTATAATCTCTTCTGCAGCCTTATTGAATGCAGTCGAAATCAGCAAGAAAAAAATGAGTGAAGTGCGTATCGTAATTAGCGGTGCTGGAGCAGCAGCCGTTTCCTGTACGCGATTGTATAAAGCATTAGGAGCGAGTCCCGAAAATATTGTTATGATCGATAGCAAGGGCGTTATTCGATCGGATCGAGATAATTTGTCGGCAGAAAAATTAGAATTTGCTACCGATAGAAAAATTGATACTTTGGAGGACGCAATGGTGGATGCCGATGTATTTGTAGGTCTTTCTATTGCTGATGTGGTGAATCCTGCCATGCTATTGTCGATGGCCAAGGACCCAATCGTTTTTGCTATGGCCAATCCAGATCCTGAAATCGCTTATGATTTGGCCATCAAAACCCGAAAAGATATTATCATGGCTACTGGGCGTTCTGACCATCCTAATCAGGTGAATAACGTATTAGGATTTCCTTTTATTTTTAGAGGTGCCTTAGATGTTAGAGCGACAAAAATCAATGAAGAAATGAAAATGGCTGCTGTGCTTGCTATTGCGGCACTTACCAAAGAATCCGTTCCGGAGCAGGTTAACATTGCCTATGGTGAAACCCGTCTTACTTTTGGAAAGGATTATATTATTCCGAAGCCTTTTGACCCAAGGTTGATAACCCAAATCCCTCCTGCTGTAGCAAAAGCAGCTATGGAAAGTGGTGTCGCCCGTATTCCGATTGAAGATTGGGAAAAATACAGAGAAGAATTATTACAGCGTTCCGGAAGTGACAATAAGGTCGTTCGAATGCTACACGATCGCGCTAGAACCAGTCCTAAGAAAATTGTTTTTGCCGAAGCAGATCATTTAGATGTTTTGAAAGCCGCTCAAATAGCACACGATGAGGGAATTGCTCATCCGATACTCTTAGGAAATAAAGAGGTGATTATGGAACTCCAAAAAGAAATTGAATTCTTTGCCGATATCCCGATTATTGATACCAATGCAGAGGAAACTATTGAAAAAAGAAACCATTATGCCAAGAAATTCTGGCAGAAAAGAAATCGCAACGGCATCACCCTTTTTAACGCCCAATCGAAGATGCGAGAACGCAATTATTTTGGCGCTATGATGGTTTTAGAAGGCGATGCCGATGGAATGATTTCAGGGCATTCGAGAGCTTATCCAACGGTGGTTAAACCCATTTTTGAAGTGATTGGAAAAGCTGCTAATGTAAAAAAAGTAGCTACCGTGAACATTCTAACTACCGAAAGAGGCCCTATGTTTCTTGCCGATACTGCCATAAACATTGATCCCAATGCCGAAGAATTAGCAGAAATTGCTTTGATGACAGCCACTTTAGCAAAGACCTTTGGTTTCGAACCGGTGATGGCCCTATTATCCTATTCTAATTTTGGCTCTTCTGCCCATCCCGACGCAACAAAAGTGAGAGACGCTGTACGGATTTTGCACGATAAAAAACCAGATCTAATTGTAGACGGTGACATCCAATCTGATTTTGCCTTGAATATGGATATGCTTCAAAGCAAATTCCCTTTTTCAAAATTAGCCGGTAAAAAAGTGAATATCCTGATTTTCCCTAATTTGGCATCTGCAAATATTACTTATAAAATGTTGAAAGAATTGAATAAAACCGATTCTATAGGACCAATTATGATGGGACTCGATAAACCCGTTCACATTCTTCAATTGGGAGCCCGGGTTGACGAAATGGTTAACATGACGGCTGTGGCAGTTGTGGATGTTCAAGAACGCGAAAAAAGAAACAAAGCAAAAGCTTAATTTCTAATCAAAATCGTTCATTTGAAATGAACGTACAGAATATTTAAATGCTATTTAGCGTGCTTTTCTCCCGGAGATTAAGCACGCTTTTTTTATCTTTTTAAAATAAAAAAGCACTGCAGAATCAACTTACTATTTTTTCCAAGAATTATTTTACTTTCTAAAAAACAGCCTGTTTATTAAAAAAAATCGTTTTCTAGCTCCTTTATTGCTATCACTACTTTTACCCCTTTATTAGTAAAATTTCCTTTCTAATTTTCAAAATTAATTTCAAAATTAATTTTTATAAACCACCAAATTACAATAGCTTTATATAGAAAACCAATGATAATAAGCCTTTCTGAGATTAATCTGATATTTATTTCGAGCCTTCAGTCCTTCTTAAATTTTATTTTGTCCAAGTCCAAAAAAAAACACTTTAAAATAAAAGCTTATGTACAATGAAATTCTTAAAAACAGAAAAGAGGCGGGTCTGTTACTTGCCGAAGAATTAGAAAAATATGCAAACTCAAATACCGTTGTATTGGCAATTCCAAGAGGTGGTGTTCCCATTGGCTATGCTATCGCCAAAAGCTTAAATCTACCTTTGGATATTATACTAAGCAAGAAAATCCCACATCCTTATAATAAGGAATTCGCCATTGGCGCCGTATCCTTGGAATCTAAAATAGTCGATGAGCATTCGGGTGTATCCGATAAATATGTCGCTTCAGAAATACTGAGACTCAGGGACCTTTTAAAGGAGAAATACCAACTTTATATGGGGAATCGTAAACCACTGGATATTAAAGGTAAAAATGTGATTGTGGTCGATGATGGAATTGCCACCGGTCACACCTTACTAGCAAGTATCAGTATGTTGCGAAAAAGAAAACCTGCTAAAATTATTATAGCCGTCCCTGTTGTTCCCGATGAACTTGTCAATCAATTTAAAGAACAAACCGATGAATTTGTCTACCTCATCGCGTCAAAATATTTCAGAGGAGTTGGTGCTTTCTACGAACAATTTAATCAGGTGGAAGACGAGGAAGTCATTCGCTTATTAGAAGTCGCCAATCTAATTGTTTAATCTATTTCAACTAGTATTTATCTTAAATTTTGATCTTATGAATGCACAAAAAATTGAAATCCCATTAGCCGATGTAAATCTAAATGGCGAATTAGTACTTCCTGAAAAAGCGATTGGCTTGGTCTTATTTTCTCATGGAAGTGGCAGCAGCAGGTTTAGCCCCAGAAACAAATTTGTAGCCGAACGGCTCAATAAATATGGCTTTGCTACCTTATTGTTCGACTTACTAACAGAAGAAGAAGATCAGGTATACGAAAACCGTTTCAATATCGATTTATTAGCCAATCGGCTGGAAGAAGTGACCGAATGGTTGATGGAAAATAAAGCTACATCCCAATTTACAATTGGTTATTTTGGAGCAAGTACCGGAGCGGCATCGGCACTTTTGGCAGCAGCCCACCTAACGAAAAAAATTAAAGCCGTGGTGTCTCGTGGTGGACGGCCCGATTTAGCTTTAAATCATTTGGAAC
>CANEZU010000244.1 GCA_947444255.1 Flavobacteriaceae bacterium
CATAAAAACTAAAAAAAGAAGCGGTATCCTCTGTTTCCGGTAAAAGTTTGGAATAAGTCGAACGGGACAAAGCCTGAATACCACCCATAACCAAGCCTACTAAACCGGCCATAATATAGAAATGGACAGGCAAACTTATAAAATAGGCTGCAGCACAAAGCAGCACCCAAAAAATATTAATGACAATCAGCGTTTGTATATTTCCAAATTTAGCCGAAGCTTTTGAAGTGAGCACGGCACCTATAATAGCCACCAGCTGAATCACAAGGATACAAACAATCAGTCCTGTAGTACGCTCACTGTCATTAGCCCACATAATTTCCTGGGCACCAAAATAAGTCGCAATAAGCATTACGGTTTGCACCGCCATGCTATATACAAAGAAGCTCGTAAGGTATCTTTTTAAAGAAATATTGTCTTCTAATAATTCCCAAACTTTACGCAGTTCTTTAAAGCCATTAAAGATAAGGGCTTTACTTACTTTACGTTCGGAATTCCGATTTCCCTTCGGTAAATAATAATACGTATACTGACTAAACACAATCCACCAAATACCGACCATGATAAAGGAATACCGCATTGCTTTCATAGCTGCCGCACCTGCAGTGCCACTAATCCCAAAGAGGCTCGGCTTCATGATCATGGCCAAATTCAGAATCAGCAAAATCACACTACCTATATAACCCAATGAATAACCCTTAGCACTCACGCGATCTTGTTGTTCGGGGAAAGCGATATCCGGTAAATAGGAATTATAAAATACGAGACTCCCCCAAAAACCAATTAATCCCAGGAAATAAAAAAGCAAACCCAGATAAATATCGCTCAGGGCAAACCAATACAAACCCATACAAGAGAGTGCCCCTAAATAGCAGAAGAATTGCATAAAGGCTTTTTTGTTGCCTACATAATCTGCTATACCGGACAACAATGGAGAAATGACTGCTACCACCAAAAAGGCCGCAGCACTAACAAAACTAATTAGGGCCGAATTTTTTACCGTACTACCAAACACATGGATATAATGACTCCGGTCGCTAAACAAAGCCTCATAGAATATAGGAAAAACCGCAGAAGAAATCACCAAAGGATAAACCGAATTCGCCCAATCATAAAATGCCCAAGCGTTTAATAATTTACTGCTACCCTTTTCTAAATGAGCCATAGTCTTTGTTTTAAGATTCGGCTAATTTATTTATTTTTTTAATCTCTTTTAAACTTTTTTAAACTTTTTCCTAACCTTTCCTAACGGCTAATCTTTTCTATACTTTAATCTTTCCTAAACTCTAAACATTCCTATCCTTTCCCTAAATCTTTCTTCAAAGTTTTTGAATTATTAATTTGAAATTTATAAAGGGCATTCAGTTTATTTAATACTACATCTAATTTAATCCGAAGTGCTGTATAACTTTCAATATTTATATAATTCATATCTAAGGCCGTATTCAAATGATCTATAGTTTCTAATCCAGTGGAATAAGATATATTAGTAAAATGAGCTTGATCAAAATTAGACGATCGACCAGATCCCTCAGCTAAATTTGCAGAAATGCCTGCTGAGGATCTATTGATTTGACTGATTAAATCAAATCGTTCCTCTTTTGGAAAAAAACTACTCATAAGTTTAATCTCGATTTTAAATTTTCTAGCTAACTGGTAGACCTCTAATTTCTCAAAAGAATGGATGTAATAGCTCATAGTTATTTATTTTAGTAAATGTATCTAATCTTTCCTAACCCTTTTCCTAAACTCTAAACTTTCCTAACCTCTAATCTTTCCTAACCCTTTTCCTAAACTCTAAACTTCTCAAACTACTTATAAACCACTCCAAACTTCGCTGCCTCTGCTTTAGCCTGCGGAATTAAGCTTTTCAAATAGGCAATCCGATTAGCATCTGACGGGTGTGTACTCAAAAATTGCGGCGGTGCCTGGCCGTTTGAACTCGCCGACATGCGTTCCCAAAAACCCACAGCCGTATCCGGATTGTAACCGGCGATAGCCATTAAGATCAGCCCTATTTTATCGGCTTCACTTTCGTGACTGCGGCTAAAAGGCAGCATCACTCCCACTTGAGATCCTATGCCATAAGCCTCTTGCCAGATCTTTTGATTCTCGGTACTCTGCTTGCCTGTTGCTACGGCAACACCTACAGCTCCTAATTGCTGCAATTGAGCAGCACTCATTCTTTGGGCACCATGATTCGCCAAAGCGTGGGAAACCTCATGCCCCATGACGGTAGCCAAACCGGCATCGTCTTTGGTAATGGGAAGTATTCCGGTATAGACCACGATCTTTCCTCCGGGCATACACCAGGCATTTACTTCCTTATTGTCTACCAATTTATATTCCCAGCGGTAATCGTTTAAATAGTCGGGCTGACCGTTGGCGGCCAAATAGCGCTGCGCAGCATCTCTGATTTTCATACCCACAGTCTCTACCCTTTTGGCATCGGCAGTGCCACTTACTACCTTATTATCCTTCAAAAAAGTACCGTACTGCTGAAAAGAGCTTGGAAAGAGCTCGCTGTTACTCACAAAATTCAGACTCTGTTTACCCGTAAAAGGATTCGTTGCACAAGACACCATCAAACCCACTAGGGCCAAACCGAGAAGTATATTTCTTTTTTTCATAGTAGTTTTTCTATTAGGATAACAAAAATACAATTTTACCAACATTAAAAAGAATAGAAGCAGTTGCAATTTCAGAAATTATATCCAATAAAAAATCCACACAGAAGAGCAAGAATTTACGCTTCCATGTGGATCTATTTTAAAATAATACTAAAGGTATAAAACTCAGAAAAACCGCTATCAACCAATAAAGTACTCGACTTTCCCTTAGGCCACTCTTACCACTTTCAACTTTCGACTTTCGACTTTCGACTTTCGACTACCTTATTCGCCTATAAAATGCAATTCCGTAAAATTCTTATCTATCGTTAAGCTATGCTCTTCGTCAAATAAGACCTTATCGATGCTGATTTTCTCGTTGTCGATTTCAATTTTCTTGATTTTGAAAGGGAATCCAATAAGGTTAATTTTGAATTTACTGTAATTCGTATCAAACTTTCCTTCCTTATGTTGTTGGATAATCAATTCCTTGTCTTTTCCAGTCACGCTAAATGTAGCCAGGCTAAAACGCCCTTTGTTATAGTCGTAACCGTCCTGGGCATCTTCAAAAAGAACCGATTTCTCTTTTCCTTTCTTGAAATAAACGTCCAAGGTAATCTCGTCAAATTCCAATTCTCCTACATATTGCTGTACAGGGTATTTCGGAATCACCGCTCCTTCTTTCACGAAAATCGGAATCTCATCGTATTCCGTTTTTACCCAAAGTTCTTTTTTACCAGCTACCAATTCCTTCGTCCAGTAATTGTACCAGTTTCCGGCAGGCAGGTATAACCTTCTACCCAATGAATTCGGTTCTAATATTGGGCAAACTAAGATCTGATTTCCAAAGATAAACTCATCGGTACGATAATGCGTTTGGGCATCCTCCTGATCATAGTAAAACAAAGGTTTCAGCATGGGTACCCCATCGGTGATGTATTCCCAAAACATGCTGTACAAATAGGGAAGCAACTGATAGCGCAATTGCACGAACTTTCTGGTGATGTGCACCACGTCTTCGTCGAAAGACCAAGGCTCCTGATCACCGTGATCTCCTGAGGAATGCGTTCTGCAAAAAGGGTGGAAAACCCCCAGCTGTATCCAACGCGCATACAATTCGCCAGAAGGCTGCTCGGCAAAACCACCGATATCCGATCCGGTGAAACCCATACCGGAGATCGACATCCTTTGCGTTTGTATGTTGGCAATCCACAAATGCTCCCAACTCGCGACATTATCACCCGTCCAAGAGGAGGAATAACGTTGTGCACCTGAATAGGCCGAGCGGGTTATGATAAACGGACGCTTAGGATAGGAAAATTGC
>CANEZU010000245.1 GCA_947444255.1 Flavobacteriaceae bacterium
GGGGCTGTAATATTGGAATAGGAAAACTGCGCTATTATTTCATTTCGCATTTGCTTTGCTCCTTCTAAACCGGCTTTGGCCATCTCGTAGCGCGCTGTCATATCATCCAGTTCTTTTTGAGAAGCACTTTGTTGTTTGAATAAATTCTGAAAACGATCGTAATCTTTTTTGGCATTGGTATAAGCGGCTGTAGCTTGCAAAATAGAGGCTTCTACCTGTGCTTTTTTGGCTAACAAATCGGAATTATTGATACTGACTAACAATTGGCCCGCATTTACTTTTTGGCCTACTTGCACGTGAATTTTAGTTAGAAAACCCATCATTCGCGTACTGATATTGGCGCTTTTTTCAGCTTCGATTTTCCCACTTGCCGTAACAAAGGGGCTATTCTCCTTTTGGGAGATTCCACTTAATTTCACAGCAATTGCTGGTTCACTAACTAAGGTTTCTTTCTTTTCTCCCTTACAAGAAGTTAAAACTGCTAGGGTCAATGCTACTATAGGTATAAATATCTTTTTCATAAATTATTTTGTTAAAAATTGAAGGTAATCTTGAGTGAAATTATATTCGAATACAGCCTGTAAAAACTCTAATTCTTTTTGGAACAGCTGTGTTTCTGATTGCAATAAATCGGTTGTTTTTTCTAATCCTTGTGCAAAGCGATTGCTTCTAATTCGGTAGGCTTCCTGCGACTGATCTAAAGCCAATTGAGAAAGATTCACTTTATTTTCGGCATCTTTAAGCTGTCGATTGGTTTTATTTAATTCCAATTGGCTTTTGGATTTGTATTGCTGGAGCTGTAGTTCGGATTTCTGAAAGTCGGATTTGGATTTTTCCATTTTCCCAATGGATTTAAAGCCATCGAATAAAGTCCAGGACAATTGCGCTCCAACCAAATAGCCTTTGGCGTTTGTTCCCAGGAAATTTTTATCATACAATTCATAGGAACCAAAAGCGTTCAATCGCGGCAAGAAATTCATTTTAGAGGATTCTAGCATTTTTTGATAGGCTTCTGATGATTTCGACATCGCCTGAATGTCTTTTCTGTTTTCGGAAAGAGCGCTGTTGGTTTCCTTAATTACAATAGTATTCGCTAATTCTTCCAAAGGTTTGTACACCGAATTTGGTAGGTTTTCATTTAAGAGGAAGGCTAAATAATCGGAAGCATTATGCACATTCGTTTTGGCATATTGCAATTGATTTTTGATTTCAGAGACCCGAACTAGGACCGAAAGCAAATCTGTTTTTTGGAGCATTCCCTGTTTGAAATAGTTTTGAATTAATTTTAAATTGGCTGCTGCAGTTGCATTGGCTTTTTCCAAAACAGTCACTGCTTTATAGGCCAATTGCAATTCCATATAGGATTTATTGACTTCTAATTCTAAATATTCCGTGCTCCGCTCCGTTTGCAATTCAAATGCTTGCATTTTAGCTCTGGCAGCTTGTCGGCCATACCAGCCATCCATATTAATTAGGGGTTGTAGAATTTCAAATTTGGTAGCGAAATTTTGAGTCTGATTTGGATTATTTAAGAGCGCCGGATTAAAATCGGAAGCTGTTAGAATTCCTTGATTCAATTTAGAACCAAAAGCCATCAACGGATTTGTAGTTGATATAGCGGTATGCGAGGCGTTAATGGTGGGCAAAAAAACTGCATTAGACTGTCTGAAATCGGCTTGAGCCGCTTTATATTCCTGATTGGCTATTTTAATTTGCAAATTTGCTGCTGCGGCTTTTACCCAGACCTCCTTTTTGGAAATAGTCAAAGTATCTTGGCTATATCCAAAATTGGATCCGAAAAGAATTCCGAATAAAACTATAAAATTGATTTTCTTCATAATGGTTTTTCTTATTTATGAAGCAAATATAGAGTGGTCAAAATCCTTTGACAGTAACAAGTGTTACATTGGGCAATAAAAAGTAAAGCATCTTAGAATAGCTCCTAAAATGCTTTGATTAATATAAAATCAGGAAACCAATTAGGGGAGTTATTTTCGAGTTCCTCCGTGACCAAATGCAACGACCGTTAGTATTTTTACATTTAAGAAAAGGAACACAAAAAACTGAATAAAGGGATTGTGCATGGTAAATTTCTGAAAGCGGCTTATTTTTTTTGTCATGATCTGTATATTAAAGAGTACTTAATTTTGATTGCAGGTTTATTCCGGAATGAACCACCAAAAGGGGTTCATTTTGGCTTTATAGATAAAGGCATAGTGCAAGGATAATTTCACCCAGTGGCCAGCTAAACCAAGAGCTCCAAATGTTTTTTTCAAATCTCTTCCAGCTGTATTTGGGTATTTAATATAATCTGGAACTATGGGAAAGGTGGTAATACTTATTCCCCTTCCTTTTAGCATTCCATAGCCAGAGGAAGCAATACAAGCAGCGCCCATATTTCCCATTGAGCCTTTGTGAGGCTTGGAAAGTATTCCAGTATTTATGGAATCAATAATCGTATCGGCTACCAGTTTGGCGGTGATACCGGAGGGCATTCCTGTTCTTGGTGGCGATGGAAAAATATCGGTACCATTTTTACTTTTCCGCGGTCTTGATATTGAATGTGGCGGTGCAAAAGCAATTCCGGGGGCAAAAATATTGGGATAGGAAGGATTTTGATAGGTTTCTGGCCAATCCTGAACCGACCATTCTTCGTAAGGTTTAGGCGTATAATCGGCATCGACAATCATAAAGCCTTTGAATAGTTTATCGGTAATTTCAATATTATTTTTATCAAAAGCTTTGAAACCATGACCGGAAAAAGCGGGAATGAGCATTGCAAAATCAAATTCTTCTGTTTTAAATTCCCCTTCTAAATTTTCATAATGGGCTTTACCCTCCTCCACTTTGGTGACACCTGCGCCAAGAATCCATTTGATATCACGGTCTGCAAAAACCATTTCTACTAAATCCTCTGATGCCATCGGTTTTCCACCCACACTCATCAACATGCCATCCATTCCAAAATCACCTAATGCATATTCATTAGAAATCCAGGTGATTTCTACTTTATCTCTTACTTTATGTCGGTTGAGTTCTTGTTCTACATTCAAAATATATTCGAAAGCGGCACCTTGGCAGGTTGCTTTAGGGTGGCCGGTTCCTATTAGAATTTTGGCTTTCTCCTTGCTTTGTGATTTTTTCAGTTCTTGTATCAATTTGCTTAGGCCTTGCCATGCGTGTTCGGCATGATCATAGGTACAAACTGAATAGGTTTTATTGGTTCCGGGAACTAATCCTTGGGTCAAATCAAAAGCGAGTTTGGGTCCCGTAGCATTAATCAGATAATCATAACTCACTTTTTCCTGCTGCTCCTTTTGGTCTCCATACAGATATTCGATCAATACATAGGGTTTTTGCTCGATTGCATCTCCTTCGGGATGAAAAGAAACTAATTTTGCTTGTTTGTATCCAATGCCTTTCTTTTTGTATAAAGGAATCAGGGGAAAGAAAACGTCTTTAGCTTTCATTCTTCCGATTCCAACCCAAATATTAGAAGGAACCCATTGGTAATTCCGATTTGGGGAAACCACTAAAACTTCATGTTCCGTAGATAATTTTCTTCTGAGATGAGCGGCTGCAGTATGACCTGCAATTCCGGCTCCTACTATTACAATTTTTGCCATCTTAGTCTATTATTTATCCAAATTTAAGTCCAAAAAACAGTTTCTTTTGTAACATTTGTAACTGAAGTCACTCTTTTTTTCGAAATAAATAAGAAATAGTAAAAACGATTAGTCATCTGAAAACAAGCCTTTTAATTCAACAGTTTGTCTCCTATTAAAATTTCAGAATGCTGGATACAAAAACTAGTAAAAAAAAAGAAGTTGTGTAACTTTTATTACAAACTAGGACTTCAATAAAATATAATTTAGCCAAAAAAAAAAA
>CANEZU010000246.1 GCA_947444255.1 Flavobacteriaceae bacterium
GAATATTTTTTATTTCAACGCTTATTATTTCTATTATCGGACTAAAGTATGTATCAGCGAATTAAATCCCTAAATTAAATACAAAGGTTAATTTTACAGCTAGATTGTCTACAAATTTTTCCAGTTGATATGGCCCAAATCGAAAGGAAGTGCTGAATCCCAAACCATTGTAAATCTGATTGACTTCAAGACCTGACTCAAAATATCCTTTGTCTAAAGTTTTATAATTGATGCCAAGATGTTGTTCTGGTTTTTTTAAATTTCCCCACGCCATTCTTGAAACCAATACTAAGGAAGGTTTTACTTTTTTAAATAATTCAATTCTTTTAAAGCTGTGTTTTATTTGAAAAAAAGCATATTCACTCGAGAAAAACTCATTAAAATACATGGTTTCAAAACTGTTTTTTCCAGCAAAAGTAATTCTTTGAATCACAGTTTCATTATTCAAATTGTTAGGACTTGTGTTGTATAAATGGGTCAACGGAATATCGCCATAGGCATATCCAGATTCAAATAAAATAGCGGTTTTTTGACCATTTAAATATTTCTTTTCATACTCAGTTCTAAAATCTAATTTCCCAAAAACAAAGTCATTGGCAATTTTAGGTAAGGCTTGAGTAAACTGAAAGGTGAATTTTGGAAAATTTTTATCTATTTCTATTCGGCCCGTAGGCGTTTGCATATAGTTGCTAAAAGGATTCCACTGCAAAGAAACCATTGCGGTAGTCATTTTATATTGGTCGTACAATCGATCTTTAAAATTGAAAATATAATTGAACTGAGGCTCAATTTGGCTGTGTGTTATTTCCCAGATACTTTCGGTTTTAGGAATGATTTTAGTTTCTAGATAGGCTCTCCAATTCTTATAATTATAAAAAGTACTCACGTTAAATGGACGAGGATCATATAGTTTGAATACGGGTTTGTCAATAGCAAAAGAGGTACTTGCAATTTCCTTTAAATCATCAGTATAGGACAATCCAATCCAGGAATTAGAAAATTTCCCTAATCTTGTAGCCAGCCCTAAGCTGTATTTAAAAACACCATCTTTGGCTCCATAGGCTGTATATCCTTCAATTCTAATAATTTTAGAAAACTTTTCACTCGTTCTGCCGCCTAATCCCAATCGGAAACCTTCATAATTATTATAGGTTATTAAATACCTTGGATCAAGATCAATTATTCCAAATGGAATATAACCACTAAGAATTTTTCTGCCAAAACGTAGTTTTTTTTCAATTCCTTTTTTTGAAACGATACTGTCTAAGCCGATATACGTCCCGATATTTCTCAAATCAAGACTATCTTTCCGGTACTTTTGCCAGTAGGATTCGTCTTTGTTTATAGCATTGTCCTTTATTTCAATTGCTATTGCAGGATGTTTGATTTTTATAGGAAGATTGAAGGAAGCGTCAAAAAAAATAGTCTCCGACAGTAAATAAGCATAATCGGAAGCTTCTTTTTTTCGTGTAGTTTTTTGTTCGGTTTGATCAGCATCAAATTTTAAAGTTTCACCAAGTATTCTGATGTCTTCATCATTTTTTCCTTTGACTATTTTAAATATTTTCCTTTTAGGAAACCATATTTTTTGCTCAGGGACATAGTCATATTCGTGAATTCCGCTTATATCTAAAACTCCTTTTACGCGCATAATAGCTTTTGCAACAGCATAATTTTGCTTGTCTATATAAAGCAAGCCAGATAATCCATTTACTTTATTCTTGTTTTTGAAATAAATAAGATAGGTGTCTCTGTTTTGAATTTGTAGGCTGTCCAATAACTTGAATTGATAAATGGAGAAAGGATTCGTAGCAATTGGATTTATATATTTAGTTTCAAAAAGTTCATATCGATTGTCATAAATCGATAATGATTGCAAGTTTAGCCCTGTAATTTCATAAATTGGCATTTTGAAACCCGCCATCTTTGTAGCAAGAACCGTTTCTTTTAAGACTTTTTTATCGAATTGATATTTGGCTATTTTTTCTGTTAGAAAAAGATGTTGCTTGCTGATTAATTTTTTAAACTTATAATTGGAAGAATCAATTTTAGAGAATATTAATCTTGAATTTTTCTCAACAAAAACAGAATCTAAATCACCGCTAATCGAATCAGGATTAGCAGTCACCAATAGTTTGGTATATCCTTTGAATTCAAAACTATTGAGTTTTTTTTGAGGATTATTTTGCTCTTTATTCTGAATCGTTTTTCGGATAATCGCCAGCGCTGGATTTTCTTTTTGAGAAACGATGACTTCCTCCAGAGGATTTATGATTGGATTTAAAAAAAGAAAATAGAATTTTTTATTGGGTTCAATGTTAACATATAATTTTTTGTAACCAATGTAAGAAACCCAGAAAGATGTATTTTTTTCATTTAATTCAATAGAGAATTTACCATCGATATCAGATATAGAATTTATATTCTCAGAAGAAATGCTTGCAAATGCGAGTGGTTTTTTTGTTGTTGCATCAGTAATCACGCCATTTAGATGGTATTGCGCCTGAATGTTAAAACTAAAAAAAAGTAAAAAAAAGCATAAATGCTTCATATATAGCGTTTATTAGAGAAACCGATATAATTTCTTTTGATGTACAAAAATAAGAATAAAAAAATCCGTTCACCAAGGCGAACGGATTTTTAATAAGAATTATCAAGTACTTAAACCTTCATTATTTCGGCTTCTTTAGATACCAGAAGTTCATCAATTTTACGGATGTAAGTATTCGTTAAAGTTTGAACATCTTCCTCAGCACTTTTGCAAATGTCTTCTG
Organism: Flavobacteriaceae bacterium; assembly: GCA_947444255.1. Lineage (GTDB taxonomy): Bacteria > Bacteroidota > Bacteroidia > Flavobacteriales > Flavobacteriaceae > Flavobacterium. The sequence continues at coordinate 2,775 of CANEZU010000246.1, forward strand.
ATGTACCTTCTTTTTCTAATTTTTTGATATCAGTATTAGCCTCTTTTCTAACATTTCGGATACCAACTTTAGCATCTTCTGCTTCGACTTTAGCTTGTTTTGCAAGATCACGTCTTCTTTCTTCGGTTAATGCAGGAACACTTATGATAATCACATCGCCATTATTCATGGGGTTAAAACCAATATTAGCCACCATAATTGCTTTTTCAATAACCTGCAACATGTTTTTTTCAAAAGGTTGTAAGGTGATAGTTCTTGCATCTGGAACGCTAATTTTTGAGACTTGCGAAAGCGGTGTTGCTGATCCGTAATAATCTACAAAAACACTTCCAAGCATTGCTGGAGAAGCTTTCCCGGCACGAATATTTAGAAATTCTTTTTCTAAATGCGCAATAGTACCTGTCATTGATTCTTGCGTACTATCTAATATAAATTCTATTTCTTCTGTCATAATTTTCAGATTTCGGATTTCAGATTTCAGCGATTATATTCAGTGTTATCTGTCAATTTTAACCTATAATTTATTAAATATTAACTACGGTTCCTATATTTTCGCCTTCACAGATTTTTAATAAATTCCCTTGATTGTTCATATCAAACACAACAATCGGTAATTTATTTTCCTGACTCAAAGTAAAAGCAGTGGAGTCCATAACGTTTAAACCTTTTTTAATAACTTCATCAAAAGAAATGGAGTCAAATTTTGTAGCGGTGGCATCTTTTTCAGGATCGGCAGAATAAATTCCGTCAACACGAGTTCCTTTCAAAATGACATCAGCATGAATTTCTACGCCACGCAAAACAGCGGCAGTATCGGTTGTAAAATAAGGATTTCCGGTTCCAGCTCCAAAAATCACGATTCTTCCTTTTTCAAGGTGACGAACCGCTCTTCTTTTGATGTAAGGTTCAGCAATGGCTTCGATTTTCAAAGCAGTTTGCAAACGAGTCAGCATTCCTTTTTCTTCTAAAGCACTTTGCAGGGCCATTCCATTAATCACTGTAGCTAACATTCCCATATAATCCCCCTGAACGCGATCCATACCGTTACTAGCGCCAGCAACTCCTCTAAAAATATTTCCTCCACCAATTAC
>CANEZU010000247.1 GCA_947444255.1 Flavobacteriaceae bacterium
CAGCAACGCTTCCACTCTCCATCTTTTTTCAACTGAGTAGTCCTGTTCAGGAAGTACAAAACAGGGCCTATGCCTCAGCAGTGGTACTAACCATTATCGTTTTATTCATTAGCATAACAGCAAAAATAGCAAGTAAAAACCTTTCAAAAAATAAAATATGATCCTTCAGCCTCATATCAGCATTCAAAATTTAAACGTTCACATTGGCGAAAACCACATCCTCAAAAATATCAATATTGATTTTCCGGATAAAAAAGTAACCTCCCTTATTGGCCCTTCTGGTTGTGGAAAAACAACCCTCCTAAAAACTATGAACCGCCTTTTAGACCATCAAACTGACGTTCGTGTAGAAGGTAAAGTGCTGGTGGATGGCGAAAATATTTACGATCCAAATGTGGAAGTAACCCACATCCGAAAAAAAATGGGCCTGCTTTCTCAAAGACCTTTTCCCTTGCCAATGAACATCTACGACAATGTAGCCTACGGCCAACGGATTCATGGAAACAATAACAAAAAAGAATTAGACGCAATAGTCGAAAAATACCTGAGAGGGGTAAATCTATGGGACGAAGTAAAAGACCGTTTAAAATCGCCTGCAACGAGATTATCAATAGGTCAACAACAACGCCTTTGTCTGGCAAGAGGTTTGGCTATTGAACCTGAAATCATCTTGGGTGATGAACCTACCTCAGCACTAGATCCTATTTCTACACAAGCCATTGAAGAATTATTTCTCCAACTCAAAGACAAATATACTATCGTATTAGTAACGCATATTCTCCGACAAGCCCGAAGAGTTTCCGATTATATTGGATTTGTATACATGGGCGAAATCATAGAATTTGGCCCTACCGAAGAAGTACTCTTAAATCCTAAAGAAAAACTAACTAAAGATTACGTAAAAGGATTCCTGAGTTAAATTTCAAAAAAAGAGAAACTAAGCTACAAAAAAAAAGAGATGGGTCACACCATCTCTTTTTAAACTAACTAACTAACTAACTAACTCTAAAAAAATATAGATTTACCGATATTGATATTTTCGTGATTCATATAATTATTGGATTCATCATTCGCTAAAATGGTGTTAGCTATAGTATCTCCTACATGATCGGTTCCAAAATTCCGAATTACATTCAGATCTGGAGTTACAATATTATATTCCAATGCTCTACTAACTGCCTTGCGAACGGCTTCCGCTTCTGTTTTTAATCCAAAATGATCCAAGAGCATCGCGGCACTCAAAATGGCCGCTATCGGATTAGCAATGTCTCGCCCCTTGGCTTGTGGATACGATCCGTGAATAGGTTCAAATAGCGCATGCTGATCTCCAACAGAGGCCGAAGGCAACAAACCGATAGATCCGCCGATTACACTTCCCTCATCCGAGATGATATCACCAAATAAATTCTCGGTCAAAATCACATCAAACTGACGGGGATTCAAGATCATTTGCATCGCTGCATTATCTACAAAGAGAAAATCCAAGGCTACCCCAGGATAGTCTTTGGCTACATTTGTAACTACGCGTCGCCACAATCGGGACGTTTCCAGCACATTGGCCTTGTCTACTAAAGTCAACTTATTACGTCGGCCTTGAGCCGATTTAAAAGCCAAATGAGCAATCCGCTCAATCTCCATTTGGGAGTATTCACACAAATCAGAAGCGACGGTCCCATCCTTGCTCAAATATTTCTCTCCAAAATAAATTCCTCCCGTTAATTCTCTGTAAATCAACATATCAACGCCTTCGATAATTTCTCTTTTCAAAGGGGATTTATCCAATAAAGTATCAAATGCTTGTATCGGGCGTAGGTTGGCATACAAGCCCAACTCCTTTCTCAATTTCAATAATCCTTGCTCCGGACGCACTTTGGCATCTGGATCAGTATCATATTTTGGATCGCCAATAGCACCAAAAAGTACAGCATCCGATTCCTTGCATAAAGCTAGTGTCGCATCAGGTAGTGGATTTCCGGTTTTCTCAATGGCTATAGCTCCCACCAAAGCTGCTTTGAATTCAAAGCGATGATCAAAAACATCTGCTATAGCTTTCAAAACTTTTACAGCTTGCGAAATCACTTCTGGACCGATTCCGTCTCCCGTTAATAATGCAATTTTCAATTTCATGGCTTCCTATGGTATCTACTGGAACTCAATTGTTCCAATATCAATATAACTTGCTTCTAGTTCAATAAACCTATTTTACTCAACAGTATAATTTGATGAACATCATTGTCCTGTACTTCTTTCTTGCGGTCAGCAAATTTCAAAAATTCAAAATAGACGATGTCCAATTGTAATTTTGTCAATTCATAACCTATTTTTTTAGCTCTATAAGCCAAAGCAGCACGACCACTTCTGGCCGTTAATATAATAGCCGATTCGGTTACACCAACATCTTTAGGATCCATAATCTCATAGGTCTCGCGATTTTTAATCACCCCATCCTGATGAATTCCCGAGCTGTGTGCAAAAGCATTAGCTCCTACAATAGCCTTATTAGGCTGAACCATCATTCCCATACTTTCCGATACCAATCTGCTGGTGTCGTACAATAATTTAGAATTAATTTTGGTGTCAAATCCTAAAGCAGGGTGCTGACGCAATATCATCACCACTTCTTCCAGGGAAGTATTTCCGGCTCGTTCGCCTATTCCATTAATCGTACATTCTACTTGACGTACACCATTCATGATTCCAGCGATTGAATTGGCAGTAGCCAATCCCAAATCGTTATGGCAATGACAAGAAAGAATAACATTTTCTATGCCAACAACATGATCGCGTAAGTATTTTATTTTAGCACCATATTCATCCGGCAAACAATAACCCGTTGTATCCGGAATATTAAGCACGGTAGCACCGGCCTTGATCATTTCAGTACATACTTTGGCTAAAAAAGCATTGTCTGTTCGACCAGCATCTTCAGCATAAAACTCAACATCATCAACAAATGTTTTAGCATAAGCAACTGCTTCAGCTCCGCGTTGAATTATTTCTTCTCTTGTGGCATTAAATTTGTATTTGATGTGGGAATCTGAAGTTCCGATTCCGGTGTGAATTCTGGGTATTCGTGCAAATTGGAGGGCTTTAGCGGCAACCTCGATATCTTCTTTAACGGCTCTGGTGAGCGCACAGACGGTAGCATTTTCAACAATTTTTGAAATCGCTTCGACCGAATTGAAATCTCCAGGACTTGATATTGGAAATCCCGCCTCAATAACATCTACGCCTAGTTCATCCAAACGACGTGCAATGATGACCTTTTGCTCCGTATTTAGCTTACATCCTGGGACCTGTTCTCCATCGCGTAAGGTCGTGTCAAATATTTGTACTTTTTGATTATCCATATCAATAATTAAACTTAATTTTATTCCTTTGTACGAATTTATGTAATCTTAGTTTAAAAGAATGCTTTCGAATAATTTCTTTTACAGTATTTAACTAAAAATATATAATGCTAATACATTGTTTTTCAGTTCATTAAAACAACATTTTTTACGATGGCAAACCATTCAAAAGATAATTTATTTGTTCTTATTTGTTCGCTTTCAAAATCTGAAAAAAGACAATTTAAACTCTATGTAAATCGACTAGGGGTCAATATTGACGCTAAATTCCTTTTGCTTTTTAACCTATTGGATAAAATGCACGATTATGATGAAGAAGCAATTCTGAAAAGCAACATCGTGACCAAGCAACAACTCTCGAACATCAAAGCGCATTTGTACGGCCAAATTCTAATTAGCCTTCGAATGAATCCCGTGAATCAGAACATCAGAATCCAAATTCGCGAACAGCTAGACTTCGCAACCATCCTCTATCACAAAGG
>CANEZU010000248.1 GCA_947444255.1 Flavobacteriaceae bacterium
AGCCAATTCTTTTCAGCTAAAAGCGGTTTTAAATAAAATAGGCGTTCGTAATATAACGGTGCTAACTGCTGAAGACCAGCCCGAACTATTAGAAGCTGTAATGCGAAAAGCCTTGGATACTCATGACATTGTTCTTTTGAACGGTGGCGTTAGTGTGGGCGATTATGATTTTGTTCCTCTTGTGGCAAAGCGCTGTGGTGTTGAGGTTCAATTTCACAAGATCAAGCAGAAGCCCGGTAAACCTTTGTTTTTTGGTACCAAAAAAGACAAATTGATTTTTGGACTTCCTGGAAATCCTTCCTCATCCCTGACTTGTTTTTACGAATATGTGGTTTCAGCAATTGAAAATCAGATGGGTTTACCCAATAGCTTGATGGAACTTAGCGCTACTGTAACCCACGATTATCCAAAAGCTGCGGGCTTGACGCATTTTCTCAAAGCCTTTTATAGCAATGGAACGGTGTCTCCCTTGCATGCCCAAGAATCTTTCCGCTTGCATTCGTTTGCTCAGGCCAATTGTTTCATCGTTCTGCCAGAAGAGTCTTTGGGCTGCAAGGCAGGAGCCGATGTGATTGTTCATCTCTTGCCGCTCTAGCGCTTGTTTAAAAGAAGTGATTTTATATTTCAAACTAATTTGTACCCATGTCGATAGAACTATTTTACGGAATTCTTTTTTTGGTAGCTTTCTTGTATGCTTCGGTTGGTCATGGTGGAGCCAGTGGTTATTTGGCCTTAATGGCGCTTTACGGCATCGCTCCCGAAGAAATGAAGCCAACCGCATTAGTGCTCAATCTTTTTGTTTCCGTAACTTCTTTCACACACTATTATCGCGGAGACTACTTCTCGAAAAAAATATTTATTCCAATTGCAGCGGCCTCAATTCCTTTAGCCTTTATTGGCGGAATGATAACGGTTGAAGAAACAATTTACAAGCGAATTCTGGGGGTATTATTGCTTGTTCCTATTCTTCGTTTTTTCTTTTTCAAAAATGTAGCAGATAGCAAATTGCATCCTCATACTGTTCCAGTAGCGGTTCTTAGCGGTGGAATCGTAGGCTTGCTGTCGGGCATGATCGGAATAGGTGGGGGTATTTTGCTATCACCGATTTTGTTACTCTTGCAATGGACCAATCAGAAGCAGACTGCAGCTATCAGCGCGGCATTTATTTTCGTTAATTCGGTAGCAGGACTTGGAGGAATGCTCACAAGAGGAATTACATTTACAAGCGATATGGTGTTCTATGTTAGTGTAGCTTTCGTTGGGGGATTTTTGGGTGCTTATTTAGGTGCTAAGAAATTCAATTCGACTGTTCTGAAATATGTATTAGCCGTAGTTTTACTCTTGGCCTCTTATAAATTAATATTTGCAAAAGCTTAGATTGTAAATTCACACTTTTGCGTTAAGATGTTTTGGATAAAGACAGATTTATTGTAATTTTCCCAAACGCGAGTATTTGGATACCTTAAGGAGATATCAAGCTTTGTAAAGACTAGAAAAAATGGAAATTAAAATTATAGCATTTGGTTCGATTGCAGCGATTACAGGAAAAGAAATTATCCTGCAGGCTACTGATATCCTATCTATGAAAAAGGGTTTAGAGCAACTTTTTCCGGCCCTAACTGATCGGAGCTATGCGGTAGCGGTGAATATGAAATTAGTAGGAACGAATGTAGCCTTCAATCAAAATGATTCGGTAGCACTAATGCCACCTTATTCGGGAGGATAATATGGAAAATTATAACGCACGATATGCCCGCCATTATTCCCTCAAGGATTTTGGACCCGAAGGACAGCAAAAATTAGGGGAAGCCAAAGTACTGGTGATAGGTGCAGGGGGCTTGGGTTGTCCTGTTTTGCAGTATCTTGTCGCGGCTGGTATTGGTACCATTGGAATTGTAGATTATGATACCGTATCCCGAAGCAATTTGCAACGGCAGGTTTTATACCGGACGGAGGATATTGGAAAAAAGAAGGCCGCTATTGCCTGCCAACATCTTCTTGGGCTCAATCCTGAAATTAAAATCATTAGTCATGAGGTTGAACTAAGCTCAAAAAACGCCTTGAAAATCCTGGGCAACTATGACATTATAGTGGATTGCACCGATAATTTTGCCTCACGCTATTTGATTAACGATGCCTGTGTTCTACTAGGGAAGCCATTGGTTTTTGGTGCTATTTTCGAATACGAAGGACAGCTGGCTGTTTTTAATGTTGAAGACGAAAATAAGAACCGAACGAACTACCGCCATTTGTTTCCTAGTCCTCCAAAATCGGATGAAGTTCAGAATTGCAACGAAGCAGGAGTTTTGGGTGTTCTCGCTGGAATTATCGGCTTGATGCAGGCCACTGAAGTTATTAAATTAGTTACAGGGATAGGAGAGGTTCTAGTTAGTAAGCTACTTACATTCAGTTTGTTAAATTACGAACTATTTATTTTAGATATCACCAACGAAGTATCGGTTGCTGATTTGATTCCAAAAGAGGAAAGAGCCTTTGAGGCAACAGATTACAATTGGCTTTGTGGATTAACGACTAGTGAAATAGAAACCCTTTCTCCCGCAGATTTCTTAGAGCAAGTTGCTAAGGCAGATACTATCGTCATCGATGTACGGGAAAAGCAGGAGCTTCCAAAGGCTGATTTTACAAATAGTTCTATTCCTTTATCAGATTGGAGCGAGCGAATTCCGGATATTAGAGAAAGTACAATTCTGTTATTTTGCCAAAGCGGAATAAGAAGCCAGAAAGCAGGGGCTCTTTTAGTAGAAAAATATGGCAGGACCAAAAAAATAAGCCACTTGAATGGAGGTATTAATGCATTAGAAGATTTAAAATAATGAGTAAGACGATCAAAAATATTTTTGTTGAGGGAGCGATATCTCCCTTGTTTATATCCGACAGCATTGCCAAACATGCCACTAAAAAAGACATCGGAGCGCACAGCATTTTCCTGGGTCAGATTCGGGAAGATCTTGTCGAGGGCAAAACGGTACAAGCCATTGAATATACAGCCTATGAAGCGATGGCCTTGAAAAAAATGCAGGAAATCAGGGAAACGCTGTTTTCAAAATACGAATTGAGCTGCATGCATGTTCATCACAGTCTTGGACGAATCAATGCGGGTGAAATATGCCTGTTTGTTTTTACTTCTTCCAAGCACAGAAGTAGTGCCATGGAAGCCTGCAATGAAATTGTAGAACGCCTGAAGGCAGAACTCCCGATATGGGGAAAAGAAATTTTTAATGACGAATCACATCAGTGGAAACTAAATAGTTAATATGGTTGATATTACACACAAATCGTTCACTCTGCGCAAGGCCATTGCCACCGCTAGCGTTTTAACATCATCTACGGCAACAATTCGAGCCATAGAACAAAGAAAAGTACCTAAGGGAGATATATTTGAGTTTGCCCGAGCGGCGGCTTTATTTGCCATCAAAAAAACCAGCGATGTTATTCCGGATTGCCATCCATTGCCTGTAGAATATGCCGCTATCAGCTACAGCATTGTCGATTTATCCGTTTTAATCACGGTAGAAGTACATACCATCTATAAAACGGGAGTAGAAGTAGAGGCCATGCATGGTGCTTCGGTAGCAGCTTTAGTACTGTACGACATGCTGAAACCAATTGATAAAAATGTTGAAATCCAAAACATCCGCCTTCAGGAAAAACAAGGAGGGAAGTCGGGATATCCAAAATATTCCGGAAAACAATTAAAGTGTGCTGTAGTCGTATGTTCGGATACGGTATATAGCAGTGAAAAAGAAGATACTTCCGGAAAAGCAATACTTTCAATTTTAGAAAAAGAGGGTCTTCAGAATGTCGATTACC
>CANEZU010000249.1 GCA_947444255.1 Flavobacteriaceae bacterium
CATCTTTAACAATAGCGGGTTTGGCCAGCCAGAATAAATAACGAATCGCCCCTACGACCTCAAAAATTTTGTTGCGGTCTTTATCGGCCAACTGTACAAAAATATAAGAATTGAATAAGGGAACATGAACCACTTTTTTGCGATCAGACCACTGACTAATTTTGCTAATCAACGGACAATAAGTATTGATCCCGATATCTTGAAGACGCTCTGCCACCTTTTTTTCCCATTTGGGTTTTGTGTAAACAACATACCAATTCATTGCTATTTATCTTATTTTAATGGTTGCTTTTACCCATTACAGTTAGTGATTCTAAGATACCTCGTGCTTTATTACTTCTGACGGATCCCTCCATTTTCATTAAAATCTAAGAATACATCTTCTCATAATACTTCTCATAATCGCCTGAAGTAACATGATCCAACCAGTCCGTATTCTTAAGATACCAATCGATGGTTATGGCTAATCCTTGTTCGAAAGTGACCGAAGGCGTCCAGCCCAATTCGGTATTTATTTTATTCGCATCAATGGCGTAACGCAAATCATGACCGGGGCGGTCTTTGACGTAGGTAATTAATTCGAGGGAAGTTCCTGGGGCTCTGCCCAGTTTATCATCCATGATTCGGCACAATACTTTGACCAAATCTATATTTTTCCATTCGTTGAATCCCCCAATATTATAGGTCTGATGGTTGCGCCCCTCGTGAAACACCAAGTCAATTGCCACGGCATGGTCTTTTACAAAAAGCCAGTCGCGGGTATAATTCCCATCGCCATAAACCGGCAAGGGCTTGTTCTGTATGATATTATTGATGAAAAGCGGAATTAATTTCTCCGGAAAATGATTGGGTCCGTAATTATTGGAGCAATTCGTAATCACATAGGGAAGGCCGTAAGTTTCCCCGTAAGCCCGCACGAAGTGATCGGAACTGGCTTTAGAAGCCGAATAGGGCGAATTGGGATCGTAGGCCGTCGTTTCAGTAAACAAGCCTGTTGCACCTAGGGATCCATAGACCTCATCGGTACTCACATGGTAAAAACGCTTGCCCTCATAATTGTCTTTCCATTGGTTTTTGGCCGCATTAAGCAAAATCATGGTGCCAAAAACATTGGTTTTCACAAAAGACAAGGGATCCTCGATAGACCGATCCACATGGGATTCGGCAGCCAAATGAATCACGCCCTCAAACTGATGGTCCTGGAACAATTGATTGATAAAAACTTCATCAGTGATGTCGCCTTTTACAAAAGTGTAATTGGCTTCTTTTTCAATATCACTAATATTCTCCAGATTACCCGCATAGGTAAGCGCATCCAAATTGTAAATTTGATAATTGGGATACTTTTTCACAAAACGACGAACGACATGCGAACCAATAAATCCAGCACCTCCCGTTATCAATATTTTTTTCATAATTTTTTTTTAATCTGTGCAGCTGCTGTTATAAACTAACTCGGGGCAAAGCCCCAGAGGTACTAACAAAATAATACCAACAGTATGCTTATCCTATTCAATATCAATCGGCTCACAAATATCCATTTTTTTTAATCTGTGCATCTGTGGCAAAAAAAAGGCAGCACTTCCTATAATTAAAGCTTTCCGTCAGCCTGATCGCCCAAAACTCCTTTTACATCATAGAGAATGGCTTTTTCTTTTTTGAGACTCTCAAAATCGATATCCCCAAATTCCTGATGGGCTACACCTAAAACCACCGCATCAAAGTTCTCGCTGGGCAAGTTCGTCTGGGTCTGCAATTGGTATTCCCTTTTCACTTCGGCAGGATCGGCCCAGGGATCATAGGTGCTAACGGTAATCCCGTAGTCTTGGAAAGCGCGAATCACATCGACTATTTTAGTATTCCGAACATCGGGACAATTTTCTTTGAAGGTGATTCCCAACATCAGCAGTCGGGATCCTGTAATGGTAATTCCTTTTTTAATCATGAGTTTGACCACCTGACTGGCTACATAATCACCCATGCTATCATTCAAACGGCGTCCTGCCAATATTATTTCAGGATGATAGCCTTTTTCTTGCGCTTTCTGTGCCAAATAATAGGGATCGACTCCAATACAATGCCCCCCAACCAAACCGGGCTTAAAGGGTAGAAAATTCCATTTGGTCCCCGCAGCTGCTAAAACAGCCTGGGTATCTATTTCTAATATATTGAATATTTTAGCCAGCTCGTTAACGAAAGCAATATTGATATCCCGCTGGGAATTCTCGATCACTTTAGCCGCTTCGGCCACTTTTATGGAGGGCGCTAAATGGGTTCCCGCAGTGATCACCGATTGGTATAATTCATTGACACGGACTCCTATTTCAGGAGTTGAACCCGAGGTAACTTTCAGTATTTTATCTATCGTATGTTCTTTATCACCCGGATTAATGCGCTCTGGAGAATAGCCTGCAAAGAAATCAACATTGAATTTCAAACCCGAAACGCGTTCCAATACTGGCACACATTCGTCTTCGGTCACTCCAGGATATACCGTTGATTCATAAATAACGATATCCCCTGCTTTCAAAACCTGCCCCACCGTTTCACTGGCTTTGTAAAGCGGATTTAAATCGGGACGGTTGTTCTTATCTACAGGGGTGGGAACGGTAATTATAAAATAGGTACAGTCTTTCAAATCGGTAATCGTACTGCTACAAAATAAGCCAACAGCATCATTAGGCTCCTTTTTCAAAACTTTGACTAGATCCTTTTTATCCACTTCAAGTGTTTTGTCTTCGCCTAATTTCAATGCAGCTATTCGGCTCGAATTGATATCAAAACCAAGCACCGGATATTTGCTGGCAAACAATCGCGCCAGTGGCAAACCAACATATCCCAAACCTATTACGGCAATTTTTATATTTGTACTCAAATTATATGCTTTTGTAGATTTCGTAAAATCCTTTATAAGGTCCAATTGTGATTCTTGTTAACTCTTTTAAAAACCAAAAAAACACGCTTTTCTATCTCGGCAAATATAAGAAAAACAAGAAGGCAGACTGACTTCGCCGAATCTACTCCTCTTATTTTTAACTATAAATTCGAGCCTATACTAATTTAAGTTATTGACTGTCAATTATTTAAATACGAATCGATCTCGTTAAAAATAAATCCAAATATCACTAAATTTAGTGAGGGAAATATACCCTTAAAAGCACCGTTTTCTAGCGTTTTCACCTCCTTAAAAAGAAGCCAAAAGGACGCTAGCTATTGATTTCAAACTACTATTCCTTTTGACTTTTGGACGTATAAACTTTTAACTTATTTAACTCCCTATTCCATCGTAAACAAAACCAATTTCCTTTAAAGCAGTAGCATCCAATAAATTCCTGCCGTCAAAAATAAAGGCCGGTTTTTGCATATTATCAAAAATGCGCTGCCAATCATAGTCTCTAAACTCGTCCCATTCGGTTAAAACCGCTATGGCATGTGCTCCTTCACAGGCAGCGTATGCATCCTCATAGGAACGGACTCTTTTTTTATTTTTCTCTACGGCTCTGTGGTCCAGATAATCCAAATCGGCCAAGATGCGTTCTTCCGAAACCTTAGGATCATAAACGGCTATATTAGCCTGCTCATAGATCAAGTCATCGGCAACAAATATAGCTGCTGATTCTCGGGTATCATTGGTGTCTTTCTTGAAAGCCCAACCCAGAAAAGCAATTTTTTTATCAGCCACCGTATTGTAAAGTGTTCGCACAATTTTACTGGAAAAGCGTCGTTTTTGATGGTCGTTCATGATAATCACTTGCTCCCAATAATCAGCTACTTCATTCAAACCATAGGATTTGGCAATATAGACCAAATTCAGAATGTC
>CANEZU010000250.1 GCA_947444255.1 Flavobacteriaceae bacterium
AGACAAAGATCTATTAAATGTTAATTCTCTCCAATCCCATTCATCTTTATATTTTTCTATTAATAGACTATTCATCGGATAGTATTTTGAAATGAAAAAAATAAACATTTTCGGATTTCTTTCAAAAATATCTACAACTAACTTTCGATTATTCTCAAAAACAAGCTTGTTAGTAATACTCAAAGTAGAAGCTACTTTTGGTATTAACCCATATCCTGGTACAGGAATAATTTCGTTATTATTGTCCATTGATTTAGCTTTTTAATTCCACTGTTAAACGCTCTAACTCTTCTTCCATTTGTATTTTAGTTTCATTAAAATAAAGATCCCAATCTACAATAGCTCTTATAACTGTAAAGGTTTCACTTTCTTTAATCATGATAATTTCCCTTTCAAGTTGATGAAGTTTAGATCGCAGCTTTTCAACCATTACTTTCAGTAATTGTTTTTCAGAAATAGTTTCTGACTGGGATCTAAAACTACGTCCTGTTTCTAAATCATTTAAAATACGTTGTACTTTTTCAAGATCGTGTTGGTCATAAGCTAGTTTAAGTTCAATAAACATTTTTTCTGCAGCTTCTTTTTCATCTTCAGTTACTTTGTCTGGATGACATAAAGTAGAAGCTTTTCGGAAATTCTTTTTAAGTACTTTCCGTTCGTCTTCATCAAGTTCGAACTGATGTTTATCTTTTTCATTTTCAAATTGCTCGCTATATTGATTGAAATCATCCTCTGCTTCTTGAGCTTTTTTGTGGTGATCTTTATATTTCATTTTGCGAAACTTCAAAATATCTAATATAATTTTTCCTAACTCTAAAGTGTGTCTGTATTGAAAATCTGATAATAATTTTTCCAATTCAATCTTTTCATTATCAAAAGCATTGAGTTGATTTTCCAATAGTTTAATTTCTAGTTTTAAACCAGCTACTTCAGGGTCATTCCATAAAGACAATTGTTGATAGGAAATAATAAAGGTTTGTATTTTAGCTATGGCCACAGAATACTGATCCTTTTCGATAGCTTTGATAATAGAATTGATATCTTCATTGAAATCATACAGTGCCAACTTTGATATCCCTCTTTTTAAGTCGTCAATGTCTTCTAAAATAATGAAGTTTTTTAGAATTTCAAGACGTTTGATTATTATCTCAAGTGGAAATTCATTTTCTTCTTTTGATTCATGAGGATAATATTTGTTTTTGATTTGCATAAACTCATTTACAAATTGTTCTGCAAGAGTGGTGTCATTATAATTTACAATAATGTTTTCATGATTATTTTCTGCTTTGTAACTCCAATTGTAGGAGCCAGTGATTACGGTATTATAATCAATTACACAAAACTTATTATGCATCAAGCCAGTATCTCCATTGCCAATCTTATAGACTTTTCCATTGTGCTTTTGTAGTTGTCCAAAATCAATAGATGAATTATTGTTGATATCATCATTCGAAATTATAAGATGAATTAGGCAACCTTCACGCGATTTTAAAACTAATTTATCAAATATATTTCTATTGGTAAACCAAGCTACTGCAATATAAATTGATTTTTGCGCCTTCTCAATTTCTTCTTGTATTCGTATAGCAATATTTTCGAAAAGTGCTTCAGTTTGCATGGGTTGGATTTTGCTCTAAAGTACTCCATTGGAATCGTTGTGTTCGAAAAATAGTAGACTTTAACTTAAATGTTTTCTGATAACACTAGGAATGTCATCCTTCTTACTGTCTTTTACTAATGGCTATAATCAAATAGCTAGTGTTTATTTTGTTAATTAGGTTTCTTAACAACTCAAACGCTGCAAAATGAAGTCTTTCTTAAAATCCTAAAATGTATAATTTTCAAAATAAAAAGTTAATAAAAATTTACAAATAAAGTCTTAAATGTCTTATAATCATAAATTAACTCTCCTATAAATAGACTTATTTAAGTAAATATTCCCGAATGATCTCACCTAATTTAGTGAGGAAAAATATACCCTAATTAGGTGAGATTTTTCTTAACTTTAATTGATTATATTCGTAAACAAAATGTAAACAAAACAGTTTCTGTGCAATACTAGAGTTATTATATAGTAAGCTCAATACTATTATTAAATTTAGTCTTTTAGCCTGTTTTATGTCAAAAAGTACACCCTCTGCAGTAAATAAAATAGGAAGTAAATAATAAAAAAAAACAAACACACTACATCGTTTCAGTTAGACAATATAATGGATTTTCTATTTAGTCTAACTAAATCATCAATTTGAATAACGATCGGCAATAAATATCAAATAACACTTATGAAACATAAAAACTTCTTTAACACTTTAACTTTTTTGTCTTTATTATTTATTTTTAGTTGTAATTCTAAAACAAAGAAAGACCCTGGAAAAGATTTATTAAAACCGTCATACAAAGAACAAAAAAAAGAGGGAGATTTTACAGAATATTTTGATACCCTTAGTAATATATATTCCAATTATAAATACAACATCGCGGTTAGTTCACCCAAGAATTGGAAACACGATGAAGGAGTAACAGAACATATGATATTTAGATCATTTGATCGTGATAGCGGATATTCATATTCAATTAATGTTATAGAAACAAATTATAATATTGAAGACATTTTTTGGAAAGAATACGAGAAGAATAGTGTTGTAGTAGAAAATCAATTTCAGGGTATTTTTGAAAAACAAGTAAACTCACCTGTAGAAGTAGAGTATACAATAGTTACTTATTTGAAAAATTATAAAGCGCTCAAACGAAAATATAATTATAGCGTAAGAAACGAAGAATTTGAAATTGACATGACAAGTATTATGTACCAAGTACCAAAAGGAGACTTTACTTACACAATAGGGTTAATAATCCCAACATATTTTTACGAACATCGTCCGGAGTATTTTGATAATATTATAAAAAATATTTATTGGCTTTCAAATAAAAAAGATGTAGATGACGCATTTTCAGACCTAAATTAGATCTAAAAAACCTTCAAAATGTTTCGGAACCAATTACTATTTTATATATTGAGATTTAGGGTACATAAGATTAATTAATTAAATTGAAGTAACACAAACTGACAAATGCCTTTTATAACAGAATTTAATACTTCTCTTGTTTTAAAGAAACTTATTGGAGAAATCCCAAAAGAGATTGAGAAATGGGAATCATATAAAACAACAATATATTTTTTAAATAAACTAGATAAGACTAATCTATTCTATTTTAAAAAATTCTGTGAAAATCCTTTTCAAAATATTGATGCATTTTTCCAACCTATAAAAGTGGTTGACAATGGTAATTATGTTTATGAAGGTAGTAGACCATCCTATCATAAAGTTGAAAACTGCGATAGACTATCATCTAACTTTATTAATTTTAGAATTCCAGAAGAAATAAAAGAAAAAGGTAAACTAGCAATTGAAGAGTTCAGAATATGGTTTAAAAAAAATCAAATTGTGTTCTCTGAAAAACCTGATGTATATCAAATGCAACTTTATAATAAATATAGAATACTTCAAAGTATAGAAAAAATAAATTATAAAAATAGTGGAAATGTTTATAAAGAAGATTTAACTCTTTTAGATATAGAAACAAGAATAGATAGCCTTTTACATAATGCAGCAAAATATTATAACCTTGATTTAAAAAGACAAGAGGCACTAAAAGTATTTCAAAAAAGGACCTATTTAGCTTTTAAATCTGAGCAAATAAAAATGCCCCCAACTGACTATAATGATGATGAATTAAAAGAAATTTTAAAAGAGTATTATTTTTTATTTATTCATCCTACTATTTTTTATCTAAAAGAGCA
>CANEZU010000251.1 GCA_947444255.1 Flavobacteriaceae bacterium
ATGGAGTTTCTATTACGCCCCTGCAAACACTGACTTTTTATAATGCAGTTGCAAATAATGGAGAAATGGTTAAACCTCAATTTGTTTCAGAAATTAAAGAATGGAATAAGTCGATTATTAAATTTGAGAAACAAGTTATAAATCCCAGCGTCTGTTCGCCAGAAACTATTTTGAAATTGCAAGCGGTTCTGAAAAATGTTGTCAAGAAGGGAACGGGTGCAAAATTATATTCTCCGGCCTTTTCAATGGCTGGAAAAACGGGGACAGCTCAAGCAAATTATGCTAAAAATGGGGGATCAGAAAAACATTATATTTCCTCATTTGTAGGTTATTTTCCTGCGGATAAGCCTAAATATTCCTGTATTGTTGTTGTACATGAACCGGATACCTCGCTAAATAATTATTACGGTGCCGATGTTGCCGGGCCCGTTTTTAAAAGAATTGCACAAAAGATTTTTACAGACACTCCATCAACGAATGAAATTAAAAATCTGAATAGGAAAAACGCCAAACAAGATCAGAATTATTCTAGTTATTATGCGGTTTCCCAGAAAAATAAAGAACTAGTTCCGAATCTTAAAGGGATGTCGGGCATGGATGCAGTTGCCTTATTAGGAAATTTAGGTATAAAAGTAAAGGTGATTGGGGTTGGGAAAGTCAAAACTCAATCGATACAAGCAGGACAAAGTTTAGATAAAAAAGTAATTATAACATTAGAATTATCGTGATTATTCTTAAAGACATATTATATAAAGTATCGATCGAAGCTGTAAAGGGTTCGACAGATATTGCTATTGAGAAAATTGATTTTGATTCTAGGAAGATATCGGATAGTGATGTTTTTGTAGCAATTCGAGGTTCTATTTCTGATGGTCATGATTTTATTGAAAAAGCAATTAATCAAGGGGCAATAGCAATTGTTTGTGATACTTTTCCAGAGATTATTGTAAGTGGAATCACTTATGTTCAGGTGAAAGACACGAATAAAGCAATGGCTTATATGGCTGCAAATTATTTTGGAAATCCATCTCAGAATCTAAAATTAGTTGGAATTACCGGTACAAACGGAAAAACGACTATTGCGTCACTTTTATATCAATTGTTCAAAAAAGCAGGTTTCAAAGTAGGATTGCTTTCCACAGTAAAAATACTTGTTGATGACAAAGAATACAAGGCTACGCATACTACGCCGGATTCTATAACCATCAATCAGTATTTAAAAGAAATGACAGATGAAGGGGTTGAATATTGTTTTATGGAAGTTAGTTCACACGGAATTCATCAAAAAAGAACAGAAGGATTGCATTTTGTAGGAGGTGTTTTTACAAATCTGTCTCACGATCATTTGGATTATCATCCCACTTTTGCAGAGTATCGAGATGTGAAAAAATCATTTTTTGATCATTTGCCAAAATCAGCATTTGCCTTGTCAAATATTGATGATAAAAATGGGCAAATTATGTTGCAAAATACCAATGCTCGAAAATTGACTTATGCTTTAAAATCCTATGCGAATTATAAGGCGCAAATCCTGGAGAATCAATTGTCAGGATTGCTATTAAAAATAAACGAAAATGAAGTTTGGGTTCGGTTAATTGGAACTTTTAATGCTTATAATTTGTTAGCTATTTATGGAACTGCAGTTGAACTTGGATTAGATCATTTTGAAGTTTTGAGACTTTTATCCGAACTGGAAAGCGTTTCAGGACGTTTTCAATTTATTATTTCAGATGAAAAAATCACTGTAATTGTAGATTATGCGCATACACCTGATGCCTTAGAAAATGTATTGAAAACCATTACAGATATTCGTACAAAAAACGAACAATTAATTACTGTTGTGGGTTGTGGTGGTGACAGAGATAAAACCAAAAGGCCTATAATGGCCAATATTGCAACAACATGGAGCGATAAAGTAATCATAACATCGGATAATCCCAGAACTGAAAATCCGGATGATATAATTGCAGAAATGGAAAAGGGTGTTGCTCCTCAAAATTATAAAAAAACGGTTTCTATTTCAGATAGAAAACAAGCTATTAAAACAGCTTGTCAATTGGCCAATCCTAATGATATTATTTTAATTGCGGGTAAAGGCCACGAAACCTATCAGGAAATTCAGGGTATTCGCTATGATTTTGACGACATGAAAATTGTAAAAGAACTATTAATTCAACTCAATAAATAAAAAAATATGCTGTATTATTTATTCGAATACCTATATAAAACACTCAACGTTCCTGGAGCGGGAGTTTTTCAGTACATCACATTCCGGTCGGCATTAGCGGTTATTATGTCTTTGATGATTTCGACCATTTATGGTAAAAGGATTATAGCATTCTTAAGAAACCAGCAAGTTGGGGAAACGGTAAGAGAATTAGGATTAGCTGGGCAAAATGAAAAAGCAGGAACGCCTACAATGGGTGGCTTGATTATTATTATAGCAACCCTTATTCCGGTATTGTTATTAACCAAATTGAATAATATTTATATCATTTTACTAATTGTGACTACGCTTTGGATGGGAACTATTGGATTTGTAGATGATTATATAAAAATATTTAAAAAAGATAAGGAAGGATTAAAAGGGAAATTTAAAGTAATTGGTCAGGTTGGTTTAGGGCTTATAGTAGGATCTGTATTATATCTTCACCCAGGAGTTACTTTGAGAAAAGAATTGTCAAAAAATCACACGCTCAATCAAATTGAAAAGGTGCTTTCGATAAAACCAATTGAAGAAAAATCAACGGCTACAACTATTCCTTTCTTTAAAAACAATGAATTTGATTATGCCGAATTATTAGCGTGGACTGGAGAAGGATACGAAGATTGGGCTTGGTTGATTTATATCCCAATTGTGATTTTCATTATCACTGCGGTTTCTAATGGCGCCAATTTAACAGATGGAATTGACGGATTAGCAGCAGGAACTTCGGCGATTTCTGTCCTAGCGCTGGGTATTTTTACCTTCGTTTCTGGGAATATAATTTTTTCTAATTATCTAAATATAATGTATATCCCGAATTCGGGCGAGATGACAGTTTTTATAGCTGCATTTGTGGGAGCGCTTATTGGATTCCTTTGGTATAATTCCTATCCGGCCTCGGTGTTTATGGGAGATACAGGAAGTTTAACCATTGGTGGGATTATCGCCGTTCTCGCTATTTCGGTAAGAAAAGAATTATTGATACCGCTATTATGTGGGATTTTTCTTGTCGAAAATTTCTCCGTGGTTTTGCAAGTTGCTTATTTCAAATATACCAAAAAACGTTTTGGTGAAGGGCGAAGAATTTTTCTAATGTCGCCTTTGCACCATCATTATCAAAAGAAAGGTTATCATGAAAGTAAGATTGTAACTCGTTTTTGGATTGTCGGAATTTTATTGGCCATTTTATCTATTGTGACCTTAAAATTAAGATAGATGAAAAGACTTGTAGTTCTTGGTGGAGGCGAAAGTGGAGTAGGAACAGCACTTCTTGCGAAGCAAAAAGGCTTTGAAGTTTTTGTTTCTGACTTTGGAAAAATAAAAGATAAATACAAAAAAGTTCTTACAGATAATAAGATTGAATGGGAAGAAGAAACTCATACAGAGTCTAAGATTCTAAATGCTGATACAGTGATGAAGAGTCCTGGAATTCCCGAAAAGGCACCTATTGTAAAGAAATTACTTGAGAGGAATATTCCAGTAATTTCAGAAATTGAATTTGCAGCGCCTTTCACCAAAGCTATGACAATAGGGATTACGGGTAGTAATGGAAAAACGACAACAACGATGCTGACCTATCATTTATTAAA
>CANEZU010000252.1 GCA_947444255.1 Flavobacteriaceae bacterium
AGGAAATAACAGTCTTTATTTTATTTATGCAGAAACGGTTTATGGAGACATAGCTGTGTTGCAAAATTTAAAAGATAAATTTTCTCCTACAGATGTTCGAGGCAGTTCAAATATGATTACTAATGATTCTAAAGGGAGATTAAGAAATTTAGGAAAATATGTGGCAATGGCAAGTAGCGTAACCGTTATTCGTTATGAAGAAATGGTTTTAATCAATGCCGAAGCCTCTTTTATGCTAAACAGTGCGGATCCTTCGG
Source organism: Flavobacteriaceae bacterium (assembly GCA_947444255.1). Lineage (GTDB taxonomy): Bacteria > Bacteroidota > Bacteroidia > Flavobacteriales > Flavobacteriaceae > Flavobacterium. Next base: position 258 of record CANEZU010000252.1, read on the forward strand.
TATTGACCTCTTTAAACTCAATAACTAGTAATAGAGGAGCAGATCCTTATCTTGTTGCAAGTAGAGAAAATATCTTAGCGGAACGTCAAAAAGAATTGGCTTTTGAAGGTTTCCGATTTGATGATCTTGCCAGGACTCATAGCGATATGCCTGTTGTAGATGCTCTTAAACAGACTTATGATGATAAAGGAGCTATTGTTTATGGAAGTTTCAGGTATGCTTTTCCTATTCCGTTAGTAGAAGTTAGTGCTAATAAAAATTACACACAAAATAAAGGATATTAATAGTCAATAAATACTACTATTTTTCTTAAAGACCGCTGAAAGGCGGTCTTTTTTTATGTTATGCTATCTTCGGCTAACAATCGGAAAGTCAATCGGTGGTATTTGGTCACGCCATATTTACGAATGGCTTCGCTATGTTCTTTGGTAGGATAGCCTTTATTTTGTTTCCAATTGTACATCGGGAATTCTTCATGAATTAAGTTCATATAATCATCGCGATAGGTTTTTGCTAAAATAGAAGCAGCAGCAATGCTCATAAATTTACTATCCCCTTTAATAATACAGCTGTGGCTAATATTTTCTATGGTTTTAAACCGATTACCATCAACGATAACGTGTAATGGGAGCGGATTTAATTTCAGGATTGATTTTTGCATGGCCAAAATAGATGCGTTGAGAATATTAATTTCATCTATTAGTGGTGCATCAAGATGCGTAATGGCATAACTAATCGCTTGCTCTTGGATAATTGGACGCAGTAGCATGCGGTTTTTTTCGGACACTAATTTGGAGTCATTTAACAGCTTATTTCCGAATCCATCGGGTAAGAGTACCGCAGCAGCAGTAACCGGACCAGCAAGGCATCCTCGTCCTGCCTCATCGGTTCCAGCTTCTAAATATTTTGTAAAAAAGTAAGAATCTAACATGCTTTTCATTTCAGTAAAAATAATTATTTCAAATTATAAACTTATTTTAATGCTGCTTTTTTTTAATCTGATTTTTAAGAAATCTATCTACCTTTGTGTTTTTAATTTTAAGGTATGAAAAATTGTTTTTTTATTGTTTTCTTTTTGTTTTCTTATATCATGAATTCTCAAACAGATCATTCTTTAAAGCAAGATGCCAAAAGTGCCAAGCCCGTCAAAGCTAAATATGAGCAATACCAAATTATAACTATAGATCGCGATACCACCTATATAGATAGTTCTCTTAGTATTCAAAGTGAATACAAACACAATTATTTAAGAAAAGACAATTTTGGTTTATTGGCTTTTTCGAATGAAGGGCAAACGTATAACACCTTAGATTTTGGATTGAACAAATTTTCCCCTTTTCCTGAATTCGGATACAAAGCCAAGCATTTCAATTACATCGAAGCCGGTCAGATCAATTATTATTCTGTTGCAACGCCTTTAACGGAGTTGTATTTTAAAACCGTGATGCAACAGGGGCAAAATACCGATGCCTTTATCACTTTAAATACTTCTAAACAATTCAATTTTTCAATAGCTTACCGAGGTTTGAGATCTTTGGGAAAATATATCAATCAGTTGTCAAGCTCTGGAAATTTTAGGTTCACCTCCAGTTATCATACTAAGAGTATGCAGTATATTTTGAACGCTCATTTTACAAGCCAGGATTTTTTGAATGGTGAAAATGGCGGAATCACCACGACGGATGATTTTGAAAGTAAGAACCCCGATTATATTGAAAGACAACGCTTGGAAGTCTATTTTAGAGATGCCAAATCTTTTCTGAAAGGGAAAAGAATTTTTATTGATCATGTTTACAGAATCAATAGTACAGAAGGGGCTAATAATTTATATTTTGGTCATCAATTGAATTATGAAACCAAATATTTTGAATTTAATCAAGCTACTGTTCCTTCTACAGTAGGGGCAAGTTCTTATAATAGATTTGGAGATTCGTATGTAACGAGTTCGATTAACGATCAAACAAAATACAACAGGACTTATAATAAAATTTGGGCTAGTTATGAGAATTCCACTTTGGGAAAATTCGAATTTTACTTAGATGACTTTAGATATAATTACCTCTACAATAAGATTTTGGTATTGTCAAATCAAACCATTCCAAGTTTTTTAAAGGATCAGATTAGTACTTTTGGAGGACAATATGAATATCAGAAAAACAATTGGCAGGGTAGGTTTTTATTCTCTAATTCGATTACAAACCAATCCTTGTCTACTATTGATGCGAATTTGAGCTACAAAATCAATGCTAAAAACCATTTCACTTTCCAATATCAAAAAATAAATAAAATACCGGACAATGTTTATAGCCTGCATCAAAGCAGTTATGTAGATTACAATTGGTTTACTAATTTTAGAAACGAAAAGATCAATAACATTATAGTTAATGCGACTACTTCCTGGCTAAATGCCTCGGTGCAAGTTAGCAATCTAAATGATTTTCTCTATTTTAGTGATGATAGCGCCAATAATGCAGTTCAGTTAATTTCACCAAAGCAATATTCACAAACCATCAATTATTTGTCAGTAAAATTGAGTAAGGAAATTAAGTTTTGGAAATTTGGATTCGATAATACCCTCTTATACCAGAAAGTAGATCAATCGAATCCTATTTTAAATGTGCCTGAATTAGTGAGCAGAAATACTTTTTATTTTGCAGATGATTTGTTTGACAAAGCCTTATATCTTCAAACCGGTATTAGCTTTAATTATTTCACAAAATATTATGCTAATGATTACAATCCGATAGTTGCCGAGTTTTTTGTTCAAAACAGAAAGCAAATTGGAGATTTTGCCAATTTTGATTTTTTCGTTAATGCCAGAATTAAGCAAACCCGAATTTACTTCAAAGCCGAACATTTTAATTCGGGATTGGCAGCTACAAATACCTTTTATTCGACGCCGAACTATCCGTATCGTGATTTTATTGTGCGTTTCGGATTGGTTTGGAACTTTTTTCAATAGCGCTTGGGAAAAAAGCAGGATGTTCATACTATCCTGGCTCGTCTCCTACGGGCGAAATCAAATCACAAATAGGAAACGGCTTCTTTAACTAATACCTATCTTTGCCTAACTGAAAATAGTAGTTCAGTTGTGGGTTAATCGAAAATTTAAAATGAAATATTCAAACACTATATTAGGAACTATTGGCAACACGCCATTGGTCAAATTGAATAAGGTTACCGCTGAGGTAGCTGCTTTGGTTTTGGCGAAAGTAGAAACCTTCAATCCTGGAAATTCTGCCAAAGACAGAATGGCCGTAAAAATGATTGAAGATGCTGAAGCAGACGGCCGATTAAAACCCGGAGGAACTATTATAGAAGGAACATCTGGAAATACCGGAATGGGACTGGCTTTAGTAGCCATTGTAAAAGGCTATAAATTAATATGTGTCATCACCGATAAACAATCCAAGGAAAAAATGGATATTCTTCGTGCTGTTGGCGCCCGAGTAGTCGTTTGTCCAACCGATGTAGAGCCAAAGGACGCGCGTTCCTATTATTCGGTTTCCAAGCGATTA
>CANEZU010000253.1 GCA_947444255.1 Flavobacteriaceae bacterium
ATAGCTGGAATGAGCGAAAGTCCAGAGCCGGGGACCTATATGGTACTTTTTAACAGTCAGTACAACATTAATCCAGCCAGTACAGCAGTAGTAGTGAGTACGTCAAGAGGGATAGCCGATTTAGAAAATGCCTACAATCAAATTGTTGGAAAAGCAGTAACTGATGCCTCCCATCCGTTGGTTTTTGGTAGTGGAGAAGTTATTTCCGCAGGAGTTTATACGATAGCAGGTGCGATGTCTATAGCAGGAACACTGACTCTTGATGGTCAGGGCAATCCCAATTCGGTTTTTATCTTTAGATCGGTTGGTGCATTTAATACAGGTGCAGGAGTGAGCATCGTATTAAAAAATGGAGCATCTGCCTGTAATGTTTTTTGGGTAGCAGAAGGAGCAGTAGGATTAGGGGCAGGTACCATCATGAAAGGCACATTAATTGCTCATGGAGCTGCCGTTGCTGTGGGAGCCGAATCCAAAATTGAAGGTCGTATGTTTTCAACTGCCGGAGCGATTGCCTTTGGCCCTGGAACCATAACGGCTCCTGCTAATTGTTCCTATATCAATTTAGGAATACTGGATAGCTTTGTTACTTTTACCGCTGGCGGCGGATTGGGAAACACAGGTGCATCTATTTATAATGGAGATATTGCAACAGGAGCAGGTGCTTTGACTGGTTTTGAAACTGCTACCGTAAACGGAACTGTTTTTCCAGCCACAGAAGACACCACTGTCACGAGTATTCAGGAGGCTACGGCTAATTTTGGTTTGTACAAAAATGGGATATTGATACCCAATTCCAACAGAAGTAGAAATACAAAAGTAAATACAGCCGATATCAGTTTACAAGCCATCAGTACCGTTACAGAAGGGCAGACTATCGACGTAAGATGGAATATTGATGCAGGAACGGTATCCTTGGATAATAGAATTTTATCGTTGGTTAAGATTAAATAATTGTTAATTCAAAAATAGGTTTTTTTACCCCTGCATCCGCTACTAGCGGATGTTTTGGTATTTACACAAAAAAAGTCCGGCATTAATTGCCGGACTTTTAAAATACAGGAAGTACTTAATTATTTTTTAGGTAAAACTACCGTATCTATCACATGAATAACACCATTGGATTGGTCTACATCCGCTATTGTGATTTTAGACATCGTTCCGTTTTCATCTGTGATGTAAAGGTTTTTTCCCTTCATCCAGGCAGTAAGCATTCCACCACTAAGGGTTTTTAGCATTGCTTTTCCATTACCCATTTTGATTGCTTTACCAATATCAGAAGCCGTCATTTTTCCGGCAACAACATGATTCGTCAAAATGGTTTGCAATGTTTTCCTGTTCTCTGGTTTTAACAAAGTCTCCACAGTTCCCATAGGCAATTTAGCAAAGGCAGCATTTGTTGGTGCAAAAACAGTGAAAGGTCCCTTCCCTTCTAAGGTTTCTACAAGGCCGGCTGCTTTTACTGCAGCTAGCAATGTAGTGTGGTCTTTTGAATTCATGGCATTTTCAATGATGTTTTTAGTAGGATACATTGTTGCTCCACCCACCATCATCATCTTTTTTTGGGCAAAAGAAGTTGCACCGAAACCAATTGCTATTAAAGCAATACAAACCAATTTAGTCGTTTTCATAAAATTATTATTTAAAAGTTATTTAAATTGATTTACGGAAATAAGTTCCTTTTGGTTTTAAAAATTAGAAAAAAAGTTTTTATTTCGTGCAAAATAGTCTCTTCTGAGTTCTTTCCTAAAGCAGAATTAAAACCAATAAGAACGCTTTAAATCCAATAAATGCAGTAGTGACGTAATTATTAGTGGCATAAATTTTGCCTTTATTGTAGGAAACTAATTAAGAGCTTAAGTTAGAAATATAATCTACTGAATTTGGTTATAGTCTTCTATTTGTTCGATTATTCACAAATTTTAATGTCATTTTGACTCAAAAAAGATATGTCAGATCATAAAATAATAACACTTGACAATTTGTCACTTCAAGAATTTGATACCGAAGCGGATTTAATTCCACTTCTCACTCCCGAAGATGAGGAGGAAATGAACAAGGAAGAATTACCGGAATCTATTGCCATTTTGCCTTTGCGAAATATGGTTTTATTTCCTGGTGTGGTTATTCCAATAACAGCCGGCAGAGACAAATCGATTCAACTAATCAACGAGGCCAATGCTGCAGGTAAAACCATTGGAGTTGTTGCTCAAAAAAATGAAGAAGAGGAGGATCCCGGTCAAAAAGACATTCATACTATAGGAACGGTAGCTCGAATTTTAAGGGTTTTAAAAATGCCTGATGGCAACGTTACTGTTATTCTTCAGGGTAAAAAACGTTTCGAGATTGATGCAGTAACTTCCGAAAAACCCTATATTACTGCTACCATAAAGGAAATTGCAGAGAAAAGACCGGAGAAAAAGGACACTGAATTTTTAGCAATATTGGATTCGATTAAAGAATTGGCGATCCAGATTATCAAGGAAAGTCCAAACATTCCCAGCGAAGCTACTTTTGCAATTAAGAATATTGAGAGTCAGTCTTTCTTAATCAATTTTGTAACCAGCAATATGAATTTGTCGGTTAAAGAAAAACAAGACTTACTAGCCATTAATAAATTAAAAGACAGGGCTTTAGAAACGCTACGTTATATGAATATTGAGTTGCAAAAACTCGAATTAAAAAACGATATCCAATCTAAAGTTCGCTTTGATTTAGACCAGCAGCAACGGGAATACTTCTTGCATCAACAAATGAAGACCATACAGGAAGAATTGGGTGGTGTTTCGCAAGAAGAGGAACTGGATGAGATGCGTGTGAAAGCTAAGACCAAAAAATGGGACGAAACAACGCAGAAGCATTTTGAGAAAGAATTATCTAAGATGCAGCGAATGAATCCGCAGGCACCTGATTTTGGAATCCAAAGAAACTATCTGGAACTCTTTTTAGATTTGCCTTGGAATGATTATTCCAAAGACAATTTTGATCTTAAAAGAGCTCAGAAAATATTAGACCGCGATCATTTTGGACTGGAAGATGTCAAAAAAAGAATGATTGAGCATTTGGCTGTCTTAAAACTGCGCAATGATATGAAATCGCCTATTATCTGTTTGACAGGACCTCCGGGTGTTGGAAAAACCTCTATTGGAAGATCGGTAGCGGAAGCTTTGGGAAGAAAATACGTTCGGATCTCATTAGGAGGTTTGCGTGATGAAGCAGAAATACGAGGTCATCGAAAAACCTATATTGGCGCTATGCCGGGGCGTATTATTCAGAGTCTAAAAAAGGCCGGTACCAGTAATCCGGTTTTTGTTTTGGATGAAATCGACAAATTATCTAATGGCAATCAGGGCGATCCTTCCTCTGCTTTATTGGAAGTATTGGATCCAGAACAAAACAATTCCTTTTATGATAACTTCCTAGAAATGGGATATGATTTATCGAAAGTCATGTTTATAGCCACTTCCAATAATATGGCAGCCATTCAACCGGCTTTAAAAGACCGTATGGAAATTATCAATATGTCGGGTTATACGATTGAAGAAAAAGTGGAGATTGCGCGTCAGCATTTGTTTCCAAGACAATTGAAAGAACACGGATTAACGAGCAAAGACCTAGCCATTGGCAAGAAACAATTGGAAAAAATTGTAGAAGGGTATACGCGGGAATCCGGCGTTCGTGGTTTAGAAGCGAAAATTGCTCAGGTGATTCGGAATGCCGC
>CANEZU010000254.1 GCA_947444255.1 Flavobacteriaceae bacterium
ATTCTTTTATACGCTCTAATAACATAGAGAGGCCGCTCCTAATATAGCAATGCCTTCCTGATTGGAGACCTCAATTTTTAAATGCTCTATCTGTTTCTCAAAGGCAAAAGAAGACAAACTTAATTCCATAGCCTTCTTGAATAACGGAAAAGACTTACTAATTGAGCCTCCCAAAATAATGGCCTCCGGCGCATACATATAAAGTACCGCCTTCAGCATTGCTCCTAAATGCAAGCCAAATTCATCAAAGGCTTTCAACGCAATTGCATCACCTTTCGAGGCTTTCGTACTCAACTCCCTCGCACTCTGATTATAGGTATTGGCAAAATAAAAACTACTCGCATAATCTTCATATATTCCGTCTTTATAAGGCAACATCCCTATTTCTCCGGCACCACAAAGCACACCATTATAAATAGCATTATTAATTATAATGCCCGCTCCTATTCCGGTTCCAATAGAAACTCCTACAAAATTGGTGTAGGCACTTCCCTTTCCAAATATTTTTTCACCTAAAGCAAAACAATTAGCATCATTATTAATATAAACTTCTAACTGATAGCGTTGCTCTAAAAGCTCCTTTAACGGAACTACTTTCCAACTGGGAATATTTTGAACATCATACACTATTCCGCTTACTGGATCTACAATTGCAGGAACACCAATGCCTATTGACTTGACATCCAAATTTATAACGGAATCAATGATGGTATAAAGATCCTCGAGCACTTCTTCCATAGTGGCATCAGCTTGGACTCCTTTAAATTTCTCGGCTTCAATTCGCCCACCTACCACTCGGCCTACTTTCAAATTAGTTCCGCCAATATCAATACCCAATACGACCTTTTCCATAATTAATTTTATTATTTACCAAGCATTCATCTGATCCATTTTATAAATTCAAAAAAAGTAAAGATCAATTTTATTGAAATTAATAAACTAGGCTCTTGGTGTTTCCTGTTAAAAAAGAACTTCGTAAATATAATTATTTTTCAAAAACAGCCAGATGTTAATGCCTGCAAAATAACCTAAATTAAGACTTAATTTACTAATTATAAAAATGTAAATTTGAAAATCAATTAACTATACATCAAACCAATTTTAAAAACAAGATGAATAAACTATCAACCTTACTTATTGCCTTACTCTTTTCTGTGTTTTCTCAGGCACAAGATGTAAATCCTTTTGCTTTCAAATTCAATCACGTATCACTTTCTGTAAAAGATTTGGATCGCTCTGTGAGTTTTTATAAGACAATTTTAAAACTAAATGAAATTACAAACCGAGGAAAATCAGAGGGTATCCGATGGTTAGCATTGGGTGAAGACAAAGAATTACACCTTATTTCAACCATTAAAGGTGACATTCAAATCAATAAAGCAGTGCACTTCGCCATTGCTACCCCCAATTTTGAGGACTTTGTTAAACTATTGGATACCCAAAAAATTACCTATTCCGATTGGAAAGGTGCTTTAAATACAATTACAATACGAGCCGATGGGGTCAAACAAATATACATTCAGGATCCTGATGGCTACTGGATAGAAATCAACAAAACTCCAAACCAACCCTAAAATAGATATATCCCTTGTAAAACAATGCAATTCATAAAAAGGCTTTTGATTTATTTCAAAAGCCTTTTTTCTTATAGAATAATACTTATATTTGATTTTCTAAAAAGTTTTGAGGGATATGATTATTAGGTATTTAAACGCGATAAACAAGAGTTCACGAGAAATATATCCTATTAAGATTGGCTTAAAAAAAAGGCTAACGAAGCTATATTTAATGGTATCCTTCGCCTGTATTGGATTATCTGCTTGTTCAAATGACAAACCTCAAACAGAACAAATAATAGGGGTTTGGCAATTAATGCGTGCAGAAACTGCGTCGATTACCTATTCAACAATTGATTATTCAAAGGAAAATATAAGCTATAATTTTCAGTCGAATGGGAAATTAATTATAAGCGGAGGCGATAAGATTGCCTATACTAATGGAGAATTTAATTACAAAAAGGAGGAAGGTTTTCTAAGTGCTAATCCTAATTCTGGGGAAACCAAAATACAACTGGTGAAAATTGATACTTACAATTGGATTTATAAATACGCAAATGGGGAAATGAATTTAAGCCTCTCCTATATTGATGGGCCCGACCTCTATTTTAAACGACAATAAAATGATTACGCAGTCCTAAAACTAACGAGAATAAACCTGTTTATTATGAAAAAAAACGACTTCTTTTCCATTCTTTTGACATTCCTTTTTTTGGCTTTTAATAGCTTTGCCCAAAAGCCGATCGACCCTTCAGATGTTTACAAGATGAAGTCTGTCAGAGATCCCCAAGTGTCTCCCGATACAAAATGGGTAGCCTATGTCCTTTCTACTCCCGATTCCCTAAAAAACAAATCCGATAGTGACATTTGGATGGTAAGTTGGGATGGAAAAGAAACGCTAAAAATGGCGGCTAGCAAAGAATCAGAATCAAGTCCGCGCTGGTCTCCCGATGGAAAATACCTCAGCTTCCTATCCTCTCGATATGAAACTAAAAAATCACAGATCTGGCTCATGGACCGCCGCGGTGGTGAAGCAGAGAAATTGACTGATCTCAATTATAGCATCTCTGATTATGTTTGGAGTCCCGATTCTAAAAAAATTATCTTAGTGATCAAAGACCAGGAGCCCAAAGAAGAGGAAGAGAAAAAAGACAAAACGGCCAAGCCTATTATGATTGACCGATTCCATTTCAAGCAGGATGGCGAAGGCTATTTGGAACGCAAACGGAACCACCTCTACCTCTTCGATTTACAAACCAAAAAACTAGACACCCTCAGCAAAGGTGATTTCGACGAAACCAATCCCGTTTGGTCGCCTGATGGAACCAAGATTGCCTTTGAAAGCAACCGTACAAAGGATGCGGATCGCAATGGAAATACCGATATCTGGCTTATGGATGCCAAAAAAGGAGCACCTCTAAAACAATTGACAACTTGGTCCGATACTGATTCTAAACCCGCTTGGAGCCCCGATGGAAAATGGATCGCTTATTTAAAATCGCAAACAGCTACCTATGATATTTATGATCAGGCCCAAATAGCCATTATACCTGCTGAGGGTGGGACTCCTAAAATATTAAATGCCAAATTAGATCGTTCGGTTTCAGCACCGCATTGGGCAGCCGACAGCAAATCGGTTTGGCTTACCGTAGACGATGATCGCAGAGCTTACATAAACTCCTATGATTTGGAAGGTAATCCCAAAACAATAGCTAGTGGTGATCGCGTTTTTAGTGCTTTAGATCGTGGTCCTGCAGACCAATGGGTAGCTTTAAGCAGCGATTCCAATACGCCAAATGAAATACAAATCATCGAAAATGGGAAGCTTCGAAGACTAACGCACATTCAGGACGATTTTGTAAAGGCGCATCAATTAGCGGCTGTAGCAGCTTTTGATTCCCAATCAAAAGACGGTACCCGTGTTGGTGGTTTGCTTTACTGGCCTGCCGGAAAACCAAAAGACCAAAAACTTCCCTTAATTTTATGGATTCATGGTGGACCTACAGCCCAAGATGATTTTGCTTTTGATTTAACTTCCCAGCTTTTTGCAGCCCAGGGTTATGCGGTAGCTACTGTCAATTATCGCGGTAGCAGCGGACGCGGTCTCGATTATAGCAAAGCTATATCTGG
>CANEZU010000255.1 GCA_947444255.1 Flavobacteriaceae bacterium
ACAATAATGTCATTGTAGAAGCTAATAAAATAGTTTCCAATTCAGCTCCTTTTTCTGCAGCCAGTGGCGTCCCAAATAGTTTAGCTCCAACTATAGCTTCCGTATTTGCAACTCCGGCCGTAACTTCTGAAAATGTATTTTCATTTGCATTCAGCTCTACAAATACTCCAGGAACTCAAAACTCGCTTGTCAGTTATTATTCACCAACAGCAGGCACAGGAGAATACTCCTTAATATCAACCGGTATAATTGGAAATACCGATTGGAAAACAACGGATGCTCGACGTACTTTTAATGTTACTAGTTCTAGTAAAAGATATTTAAACAAATGGGCTAAAAGCACCGCTGATCCTGATTATGTTCCGGTTATTCGCTATTCTGAAATTCTTTTAAATTTAGCCGAGGCTATTGTGAGAAATAATAGCATACTAGATACACGAGCAATCGCACTTTTAAATGCCGTTCGTCAAAGATCGGATCCAACAACAACATTTTCAGTTTTATCATTTGTAAACACTCAGGATCTTCTTGATAAAATTGCAACAGAAAGAAGAATTGAACTTCTTGGAGAAGGATTCAGATCATTAGACGTGATGCGTCTTGGTCAAAACTTTGCCGCTAAAGGAACTGCATTAGGAGTTGGTACTTCAGAAACACAATACATCTGGCCAATTCCATTAAAAGAAATTTTATATAATAAATTATGTACTCAAAATAGCGGGTACTAAATACAATTAAATAGAATTATTTGATTAAGAATCCTGATTACATTATGTAGTCAGGATTTTTTTTAGTCTATCAATTGTAGATTCCAAATATCATAAAATAAAAAAGCCGCTCTAAAAAAAACAAGAATCAGGATAAATGAAAAATTCCTTTAACACAAATCCAGTTCAAGATAGTTTGAAATACAGAATTAATTGAAAAGAAAACAACCAATTAAAATAAAGTTTTCTTCAAAAATTTTATAAGTTAAAATTAGTTATTCGAACCGCCTAAGCTAAAAATAAATATTTTTCTTACAAAGACTCACAAACAAAAAGACAATTCTAATAAATAACAACCCAATTAAGACATTAAAACATATTGTTTAATTTTTTCTAAATATTATGTTAAGTTTTATATTATGTAATTTAACTGATATAAAAATTATTAATTAACACAATTAAAGGATTTTAAATCATTTTATAAGCAAAATAAAAAAGACTTTTTAAACTTTTTGTGTTATTATAAGTTAAACAATTTGTGTTAAATATTTCAATAACTTAGGAATATTAAGATAATATTAAGAAGTTTGATCTAACTAATTCAAACTAATCGAATATGAAATTAAAGTTTAATGGATTATTAGTACTATTAGTAGTACTAATAACGCAAATTACCTTTGCGCAAGAAAGAACCGTTTCGGGTATTATTTCTGATAATGCCGGACTACCACTACCCGGCGTATCCGTATTAATTAAAGGAACTCAAACTGGAACTCAAACTGATTTTGACGGAAAGTATGCTATCCGAGTTGCTCCAACTCAATTTTTAGTGTTTAGCTTTATTGGTATGACGAGCCAAGAAGTCAAAGCAACAGCTACTTCAATTAACATTAAACTCGAACAAGACGCTCAAACACTTGAAGAAGTTGTGGTCACAGGTGTTGCTGGTGCTACATCTAGAAAAAAACTTTCCGTAACCGTAGCCTCTGTTTCGGCTGCTGATATCGAGAAAGTTCCCGCAGGATCAGCCGCAAGTGCATTACAAGGAAAAGTAGCAGGTATTACCGTTACCAATTTAGGTCGTCCTGGCCAGGGTGCTTCAATTCAATTAAGAGGTGCAGCCAATTTTTATGGCTCACAATCACCCCTTATTATTTTAGATGGTGTTTTTGTCGAAGGTGGCCTTCAGGACATCAATGTAGACGACATTGCCAATTTTGAAATTGTAAAAGGGGCTTCGGCTTCCTCTCTTTATGGTTCAAGAGCAGGTAATGGAGTTATTGTAATTACTTCTAAAAGAGGAAAACTTGGAAAATCACAAATCACCCTTCGATCTGAAGTTGGGTTTTCAGAAATAAACAATTTCGTTAAAACAAATCAATCGCACGGTTATGAATTGGCTTCCGACTGGGAACAATACAAAGGCAAATACACTAAATATGAAGGGGTTACTTATGGCCCTAATTACCAAAGCGTTTATGCTGCTTCTGGCGATAATGCTGTTGGTGGAACACGTATTCAATCTGCCAATAATTATGCTGATAATCCTTATGGGGTTTACAACGATTTTCAAAAGAAATTCTTTAAGAAGGGTGTAAACACAACACAATTTGCTTCTATTTCTAATGGAACAGAAAAAGCTAAAATCTATTTTTCAACAGAAAACACAAAAGCCGAAGGCGTTTTAGCCGAAACCGATGGTTATGCTAGAAATAGTATTCGAGTGAATGCCGATTATAATTTTAACAAATGGCTAAAATTTAGCGCAAGCAACACCTTTATAAAAACAAATGATAACAGCCCTGGAGGTGGAGTCGATATGTACCGATTAGTTTCAAGACTATCTCCTGACTCTAATGTAAGTTTAGACAATCCCGACGGACAACCTTTCTATTTTAAACCAGATCCATGGGAAAATGAAATTAACAATCCGCTTTACAGCTTATATGCTAGAGATGCAGTAGCTAAACAACAAAGATTCCTTGGAGGATACAAAATGAATTTGAAATTCTCTGAATCCTTAAATGCAGAGGCAGAATATGCTTTTGAAAACGAAAACTACCGATATACTTTAAACAACAAATACGAAACCTATACTACTACTGGTGATCCTATAGGGTTTGGCTACAGTAAAGGTGGACTATACAAAGAAAGTAGATTTCAGTTGTCACAAAAAGCACAGGCTACTTTAAATTACGCAAAAGTTTTTGGAAAGTTAGATGTGAAGGCTAAATTAAGTTATTTAGCAGAAGACCGTAAAATGGAACAGTTCGACGCAACTGGTAATGACTATCTATACTCCGGCTTACCAACTATGGACAATTTCAACATCAGCAACGTATCTTCTTCTTCTAATTCAGAATCAGTGAGAGCTCAAAACATGTTTGCCATTGCTGGTTTAATTTACAAAGACCGCTATATTGTTGACGGTTTAGTGAGACGTGATGGCTCTTCCCTATTTGGAGTAAATGAAAAATGGAATAATTACTATAGGATTTCGGCAGCTTACCGAATTTCAGAAGATATTAAAATACCTGGCGTTCAGGAATTAAAAGTCAATGTAGCTAGAGGTACAGCGGGTCAACGCCCTGGTTTCTCTTGGCAATATGAGCAAACCGGAATTAGCGGTGGGACATTACTAACCGATAGAATTAAAGGGAATCCGAATTTAAAACCTTCGCTTACAACCGAAAATGAAATCGGTTTGAACGCCTCTTTCTTAGATCGATTTACCTTAGAATTTGCTTATGCTAATGCTGTTTCTTCCGATCAATTCATGCTTGTTAGCCTTTTTGCGCCAGCAAATGCAGGAAAAAACAAACAATGGCAAAATGTAGGAGACCTTGAATCAAACACCTTTGAAGTGACTCTAAAATCAAACATCATTACTAAAAAAGATTTAAATTGGTCTGTTGGAGTTAATTTCTCTAAAACAGATTCAAAAATAAACAAACTTAATGCTCCTGAGCAACAA
>CANEZU010000256.1 GCA_947444255.1 Flavobacteriaceae bacterium
AATAAAAATATAAAAAGATGAAGGGGTTTCAACTTGCAAATTCATATTTTCAACAAATATGTCTTCCCACTCGTATACTAAATCCATATGAGCTTTATTATTTAATCTTCGCTCTGAAATCAAAGCACTTATTTTCATATTACTATTATTTTAATTTTTTTTGTTTTGATTATTAAATAATAATTTTCAGATTATTATTTAATCAACTATTTCTAATCGCCTCGTTTTCGTGTATCTTAATTTTAGAAACTTTCATCCTTAAGTTCCATTGCAGCTTGAATACACATATCCATATTGTAGTATTCCCACTCTGCGAAACGTCCTAAAAGAAAGATACCATAAGGTTTAAGTAATGATTTTAAAATACTAATATTATCTCTGGTGTCATGATGCTGAATGATATATGAATTAGGCTCGTAATTATACGCGAGCGGTTTTAAATTTCCTGGTAGTTTGCTTAACTCTTGTAGCATTTCCGTTTGATCTTGTTTACCGGAAAATTCCACTACACAAGTTTTGCGATTTGACCCTTCATTGTTAGTTTCACTAAAATTTCCGGTGTAGATTATACGATGCGCTTTAAACTTCTCTTCTGGTAAATACAACCACGAAATATTGTTATCATCAGTTTCACACAATACATTAGAAGTTCCGTTAGAAACTAAATCGGTTACACTTTTCAGTGCAAGTTTAAGATTTTCATCTTCAATATGGACAATTTTATTCAATTGCCTAACATCTCCGCAATAAACTATAGCATCAACAATTTTATTTTTTTTGTTTATGGATAGTCCTTTGTGTTCAATGTATTCAATTGATTGAACCTGATAAGAACAATTAATTGACAGTCCCTCAGATAATCGATTTACAATAAATTGAGATCCGTCTCTTCGAGGATAATAAAAAGTAGAGTGAACCATGGTTGATTCTTCATTTTTCAAAATATTACTTAGCAATACCTCTTTTAGTTTAGGCATAGGTAACTTTCCTTCCAACCAATCAAGAGGCACTTCTGCAAGGTCAGCATTCCAAATCTTGGTATTATATGGGCCAAAATAAAGTTTGTAAAGTTCCTCACCAAAATTTCCAATTAAAAAATCTTTAAAATTTGCATAACCCGAAATTTCCAATTTGTCTTCAGACAATTTATCAATTAATTCATTTACAATTGGTTTTAATTGTTCACTAGGCAATTGGTAGAGGTAATTTTCAATTGGATAACCCACCAATTGCTCATTTAATCTGATTTTCGCATTTCTGGTCGCACTTAAAAATTCATTTTCTCTGTCAAAATGACTCCAAAACCAATCTAAAACAATTTGATTGCGACTATTAAAAACATGACCTCCAACACGATGAAACAGATTTCCATCAATTCTTTCGCATTTTATTAAACCCCCAAATCTATCATCTTTTTCTACTATTTCAACATCATATTGATCATTAAGCATTCTGGTTATACTTAATCCTGAAATTCCGGAACCTATAACTATAACTTTCTTCATTTTAATATTTATATTTTTAAAAAAAAATTACTCAAAATAATTCAAAGTTCGATACCCACCTTCTTTCAAATACTGATCTTTCTTCATCAAATGCAAATCACTTTGCATCATATCACTTACTAGTGCTTGTAAATCATATTGGCATTCCCATCCCAATTTGGTTCGGGCTTTTGTAGGGTCTCCAATCAATAAATCTACCTCAGTAGGGCGGAAATAAGCAGGATCTACCGCCAATACTTCTTTTCCTATTTCCAATTGATAGTCTGGATTCCCGCAGGCTTTTACGTAGCCACGTTCGGCAATACCTTCCCCTCTGAATTCCAATTCAATGCCTACTTGCGCAAATGCCATACGTACAAAATCCCTGACAGCAGTGGTGGTTCCGGTAGCGATAACCCAGTCTTCGGCTTCTTCGGCTTGTAAGATCATCCACATCATGCGGACATAATCCTTGGCATGTCCCCAATCGCGTCGGGCATCCAGGTTTCCGAGATACAATTTATCTTGTAATCCTAAGGCAATCTTTGCAGTCGCTCTGGTAATTTTTCGAGTGACAAAAGTCTCTCCTCTAATCGGTGATTCGTGATTGAACAAGATCCCATTACAGGCATACATACCGTATGCTTCTCTGTAGTTTACGGTGATCCAAAAGGCATACATCTTAGCTACAGCATAAGGCGATCTTGGGTAAAAAGGCGTCGTTTCCGATTGCGGTACTTCCTGTACTTTACCGTATAATTCCGAAGTCGAAGCCTGGTAAATTCGGGTCTTTTTCTCCAATCCCAATAAACGAACGGCATCTAGAATTCGTAATGTTCCCAAACCATCCGCATTTCCGGTATATTCCGGTGTTTCAAAAGAAACGGCGACATGACTCATGGCGGCCAAATTGTAAATTTCGTCCGGTTGGATTTCCTTAATCAATCGGGTTAAATTCGTACTATCGGTCATATCCCCATAATGCAATATGAAATTACGGTGGTCCATGTGGGGATCCTGATACAAATGATCAATACGATCGGTATTAAACAAAGAGGAACGTCTCTTTAACCCATGAACGATATAGCCTTTCTTCAATAAAAATTCACTCAAATAGGCTCCGTCTTGTCCGGTAACTCCGGTGATAAAAGCAGTTTTCTGCACTGTACTCATCTTGTATTATTTAATAACTGATATTTTCTAAACTTTTCTAACCCCTAAACTACATCCGTACTTCCTTCAACTCCTCCACATGCTCCAAAAACCAATCGTATGTCAATTGAATTCCTGCTTCTAAATTCACTTGGTGTTTCCAACCTAAATGGTGCATTTTAGAAACATCCATTAACTTGCGAGGGGTGCCATCGGGTTTGCTGGCATCCCAAAGTATTTCCCCTTGGTGTCCCACGATCTTTTGGATGGTTAAGGCCAAATCTTTGATTGTCAAATCGGTGCCGGTACCCACATTGTAGAGATAATCCGGTAATTCGTTTTCTAAAGCAAAGACAACCGCTGCAGCCATATCGTCTACAAATAGAAATTCCCGCAAGGGGGTGCCGCTGCCCCAGAGGGTGACGCTGGCATTATTATTTCCTTTGGCCTCATGAAACTTGCGCAGCATGGCAGGCAGTACATGGGAGCTGTTCAGATCAAAATTATCGTGGGTACCGTATAAATTAGTGGGCATTAAACTCAGAAAATCTTTACCGAATTCCTTTCGTATCGCCTCACAGGCTTTTACTCCCGTGATTTTGGCGAGAGCATACCACTCGTTAGTCGGTTCCAAGGGTCCCGTGAGCAAGTATTCTTCCTTTAAAGGCTGTGGTGCCAATTTGGGATAGATACAAGAACTCCCTAAAAAGATAAATTTTGCTACCCCCAGTCGGTGGGCGGCATCGATTAGGTTGTTCTGTATTAGCAGGTTTTCCATCAGGAATTCATACGGGAAAGTAGTGTTCGCCAGGATCCCTCCTACTTTTGCCGCCGCATCGATAATAACATCCGGTTGTTCTTGGGATACGAAATCCCAAACTGCCTCTTGCTTTCTCAAATCCAATTCTTTGCTGCTGGCGCCTATAAGATTAGTGTAGCCTTTTGTGCTTAGTATTCTCCAAATGGCAGAACCTACCATGCCCTTGTGTCCGGCTATGTATATTTTACTGTTTTTGTGTATCATTTTGGTGGCTGCTGG
>CANEZU010000257.1 GCA_947444255.1 Flavobacteriaceae bacterium
CTTTTTCTAAGACTGTATCGTCGTCTAGGAAGCAGACAATATCCATCGATGCTCCAACTCTTTCGATTCCGTAATTTCTTTGCTTGGTTAGGCCCCGATTTTCCGGGGGAACACTATAATATTTTAGGTTCGGGAATGAATTCTCCTTTAAAATTGTTTCTGTTTCCGAATCTGTGGAGCCATCAATAATTAGTATTTCGTCCGGAACCACCGTTTGTCCCTGGACCGACTGCAATAGTATCAGCAAGGGTTGGGGGCGCATATAGGTGCAAATGATTAGGGAGAAAGTCATGATTTGAGGAGAAGGTTAATTGGTTAAGAAAAGTTTAAAGGGTTAATATGGAAACTTTGACGGATTGATTGAAAAGGAACTGCTTTGTATTTTGGAGGTGATTCTAATTCTGCATTTTCTTATTGGTATCTTATTCCTAATTTTATAAGTTTTCGGGCATAGAATACCGATTTTTTGAACTGGCCATTTTTGTATGGTATTCGTGCTAGCCGGTAAAAAAAGGATTTCATATTTCCCTTAAATAAAAAAAGAAAAAAATATTTCAGTTTGTATTCCTTTAATTGCTGGGGCGAAAACTGTTTTATTATACCATACATTACCGTTGGACTTGGTACGGGTCGCATTCCTTTGACTGGGGTATCCAGTTCCCAGGGTTGTGCTTTTCTTTTCTTCGCACTTATATTGGATTGCGCTCCCCAAAAACGATAACCTCCTGTTGGTGGTTTTAGGTGTAAGTTTACTGAATAGGGGTTTGACAAAAGAACTACACCCTTTTTTAATAAGGAGAGGCCGAAATCACTGTCTTCGCCATAACCTCCGTCAAAATTCACATCATTCCCTATTAACTGGTTTACGTATTCTCTTTTTACACAGGAATTTGCATTACTAAACATTAGAGCAGCCCCTACCCCTTTCCTTTTTGGGTCCGTAGTTTTTAATTTTTCCTCTAAGTCTCCTAAGTTTTGATTGTGGTTGTCGGCCCGAATATCAAGACCGTTGCAGGCGCCTGCCTTGTAGGTTTGTAAAAACCGAATGTGGTTTTCGACGAAATCAGGGGGAATTCTAATGTCATCATCACCAAATATCAGATATTCTCCCATAGAAAGCGCAATAGCTTCATTTCGTGCTCTGCAGCTGCCTTTGCTTTCTTGCCAAAGTATTTTTAATTCGAAAGGATAGACTTGCTTTTTATAGGCCTTTGGCTCTCTTTCATCCTCAGGCGTGGCATCTACGACAATTACTTGAGTCGGCCTGTAGTTTTGTGCTGCCAGATCCAATAGTAATTGTTCAGCGTATCCTTGACGGTACATGGTGGGCATAATATAAGTAAGACTCGGATTCCCAATCCTCTCCCCTAATTCTCGTGCTGGAATTAAGTTGGAATAGGCTCTTTTAGTGAAGTGCTTTTGGGAAAAGTAAAAAGCCTTCCATTCGGAAAGTTTCCAAAAACCAAGTCTGAAAATCATATATAGGGCATGCTCTGTTTTGTAGGATTTTCTGAAAAAGGCATGGCGATCGATTGCTGAAATCAGTACCTCTTCTTTTTCTTTAATCGCATACAATCCTTTTACATAGAGGGGACTTCCTCCAAAAAAACGGAGGCATTGAAATCCAAAATCTAGGGCCTGCATTTGGGTGTTTTCAAAATCAGAATCAAAGCCTCCTATTCTTTCCCAAACGGATTTACGAACCGCAAAAGCATTGGGATTGATTCTCCAGCTGACTGCTTGGTCTAAATTATCAAAATCATTGAGGTACCAAAAGAATACGGCAGTCTGGTAGACCAATTCAGGAAAAGCATTCTTATAGCCTTGTTCAAAAGAAGAGTGCCAGACATCTCCTGCTTCTGATCCCAGAACTTCCAAAAGCTGAAAATCAGGCTCGCCAGTGAAGAGTATCGTTTCACCCGATTGGGTTTTGTATTCTTTTAAATCCACTTTCATCTGTTTATTTTTAGTATACTTTCATAGAAACTAATATTTTTCTGTACTAGCAAGTTTGCAGAAAAATGGGTCTGCACTTTTTTGCTTGCGGCAGCCCCTAGGGTTTTTCTCAATTCCGGATTCGCTAATAAGTCTAGTACTTTGGATGCGAATTCTAGGTGGTCTAGGGGAGAAACCAAGAAACCTTGCTGAGCATCCTCAATCATTTCGGGTGCCCAACCAATATTGGAGGCTACGATGGCTTTCTCCAGGACCATGGCCTCGAGCCAGGATAGTGGAAATGCTTCGGCAAAAGAAGGAAAAACACAGACGTCTGCCTTTTGAATTTGCTGGCGGATTAGGCTGTAGGGAACTTCTCCTAAGTAGTTCACTTTTAGCAATGCTTGGGGACTAAACAAATCTTGCATCATTTGCCAAGTCGACGGATTGCCAGACTTGATATCCGGGACGTCTTTTCCGACTAAAATCAATTGTGCCTCGGGATTCTTTTCCAGTACTGCATTAAATATCAGAGGCAATTCTAAGAGCCCTTTCTTGCGTATGAGACTACCAAAATAGAGGATGGTATTCGCATTCTGCTCCATGGTAGCCTCCTGACTAAAGACATTACCATCAACCCCATTGGGTATAATTGCGAATTTTTTATTCAGACCAAAGACTGTATTGGTAATGTCGGCAGTATATTGGCTGACCGAGAGTAATCCATCTGCTTTTTGCAAGGCTCTTTTTTCATTGTATTTATTAAACCACTTGACGGGCCTCTGGTCCAAATGACAGAAATAGGTGTCGGAGCCATTGAGCCTTATAATTAGCGGACATTTGGGCTGAATGAAAGAGCTGATTCCAGTCCAGTCCGGTGCTTCTACTAGATTAATTTGGCCTGCCTTGTGCAAGTCATTGATTATTCGCTCTAGCTTTTTGCGAGTCAGGTACCAGGAGAGGCCTTTGATTTTTACATTTCGGATTTGCTGGATCAGGATGCCTTCATCCAGGAAAGCGCCTTCAACTTTTTGGCCGTAAACCAATACCCGTACTTCACAGTTTTGACTGATTAATCCCAACGCTAGATTTCGGATGCTGGTTCCGATCCCTCCAGAAGCTCCGGTTTTGGAGTGGGGATATTCAGGAGTTAGAAAAGCTATTTTCATAGTTGTTATTGCAAGGGGAAGAAATCCTGGATGATGGTGCTGGTAAATTTCCTCGCTCCACGGTCGTTCATGTGGCCGCAGGAGGAGAAGTATTGGTCGCCTTCGACGGCCTTTTCATAATTGTGAATTTCGGGATAGAGGCGATTTACTTTCGTGAAATAGTCCATACCCTTGGTGTTGCTGCACATAGGGGTCATAATGGCGATGAAATGGATCTTATTGGCCTTGCAGATCGCCTTTATTTCTTTGTAGTATTTGTTGCGCTTGGGATTAAGGCTCCTTAGGTCATTTTTCATGTTACCATTATTAGTATTATATAAGGGATAATAGCCTAAGTTCTCTAAATGGGATGTTTTTTTATTAATGGCACTGAAGAACATTTCGCGGAAGCCGATACGGCTGTCAAAAGCGATGTAGCGGTAAAAGGGGATATAGTACAAGGCCTTGAAATCAGGATCGCTAGCAAACTGCTGTTTTATAATTTCCGACTTGTGGATATAGGGTAGGAATTTGGCTGCTATGCCCTCGGCAGCTTGGTCGTTGCTTAGGTTTAGATCGGCTTCCA
>CANEZU010000258.1 GCA_947444255.1 Flavobacteriaceae bacterium
CGTTGGGCATAATTGGCGTAACCTACAGGTTTGTTTGCATAATGAATTTTTGAGATGTTTTTAAAAGATTTAAAAGAGGAAAATCTTATCTCAAGTCTTTCGATTAAAATCGTAGAAAGTTCACTTTCAAACGTTTGACAACGTTAAAGACTTGGCTAAGTTAGTGAAAAAAAAAGAGAAAGTCAAGTTTCACTAACTTTTAAATCTTATAAAAATAGAGCACAAAAACCCAATTATTGACTACGTTTAGCAGGCTTGCTAAAACGAAATAAATAATTGTTTCATTAAAAGTATTGGATATAAAAAAATAATAGGTGTAGTTTAACCAACTCCGTTACTAAAAAATAATAGTAGGAATAAATAAAGTAACTATGCACAACTGGCCGTTTGGCAAAAGACTCCCAAGGGGTCGTCCTTCGCCAAGCGGCCTAACGTTGGCAGTAATACTATGAGAAAACTAAAAATAATATTTCCATTAATAATTTTTTTTACAATTTTTAGTTGTGAAAGGAAAAATTATAATTTAGAAATTGAGAAAGAAATTATAAACGATTTATTTGTGGAAATGGTTGATTCAATCCACAAAGACCCGAGAATTTATCTAACAATGCCTCCTTTTCTAGACAACATTTATGACCAAAAAGGAAATAAAATTGGAGTTGATTCAACAAGATACAAAATTGAAATTATCCAGTTTAATCATAAGGAAGAATTAAGAAAAAAGGATACCTCTAAATTAGTAATTGGCGTCAGTGACAAAATATACCAACCTTCAAAAAATGAATATGAAAGTATACAATCATATTTTAAAACATTACAATTGCATATTGACACAACACGCAATCCTATTAAAAATAGAATTGATATAGAGAATTTTAAAAATAATAATAAATTTAGGTTTAAATATTTATCTGAATTCCCTGAAGGAGTAAATATCAGAAATAATGACGGAACTTTTAAATTTTCTGGAGGAATTGCATTTTCTAAAATAATATTTGACGAAAGAAAACAAATTGGAATTTTGTGTGGAAATTATCTTTGTGAACTAAGGTGTGGAATTGGTTATTTAATTATAATTGAGAAGATAAATAATAAATGGAAAATTAAAAAAATTGAGCAAACTTGGCAATCGTAAAAGTACTACTGCCAACACACGCTACAAGCAATTTGGGGATTTGGCTTAATGGAAAATTTGGTTTGTATTTGGTAGATTTGGCAAATCCGAATAATGAGCTTAATTTAGTCCCAAACTGCTTGTAGCGCGGGAACGTTGGCAGAAAATTTTGACCGACGTTGCCCGAAAAACACTTGAAAAACTTTGATTTATTCAAGAAAACGTAAGGAACGGTTAGCAATCTAACAGGGAAAAATTTGAAACGACTATCTCAAGATGGTTCTACACTTTTTGAGATTATTTCGTAGAATTTTGAAAATTACCTGAGGTTTTCAGAATTAGTTATCAGGAAAATTTATAAAAAATCCGTTACTCAGTAAAAATTAAAAAAGTAACATAACACAATTTATCAATATGAAGAAAGTAATCTCCGGCATTATTGCCACAGTTATATTAACAAGTTCAATCTTTACTAGTTGTTCGAAAGAAGAAGAACAAGTTAAACAAGAGTTTAATTACTCAAAATTACTTCTAAAACCTGAACAAACAAATGCTGTAATAGTTGATATAGAAAACTCTAAAAAGAGAAGTGAAAATTTAAAATCTACTAATAGAATAAATACAGAAAATGAAATGCAAGTAATATTGCAACCTCTAATAGCTAACGGAGAATTGATTCATAATGCAATGATTAATGAAATTACAGCAACAGATGAGTTTCAAAATTTAACATTAGCTGAACAACAAGAAATCACAAATTTAACTGAAGATCAATTAGTTGAATTGTCATTTATAGTAAATTTTCAATATCAATCTGATAGTGTTGATTGGGATAGAGTTAGAAGTTGTGCCAGTTTTGCTTTAGGAATTAGTGGCATTAGAAGTCTGTATACCAATACCCTAGCTTTAGGAACAGTAGAAACAATGATCGGAGCTTTAAAATTAATTGGTAAAAGATATTTGGGATATGTTGGTGTAGCGTTAATGATTTATGATTTTGCAGACTGTGTTTATGGAGATTAATTTAAAAAAATATTATGTTTTATCGGATTCTATAAATATAATATTTATAGTTGGTTATATAGTTGATTTTATAGCACGTAAATCAGACTTAGTTTTTCCACTTAAATATCTATCAGCACTAATTTTTATCTTTAATTTAGTTCTGATAATTTACACGTTTTTTAAGTTGTTGAAAAATAAAGATATAGAAGAATATAACAAAAAAATAGCATCAATAGTTATTAGATTTTTTCTGAATATCATTTTTTTATTATTGATATTTTTTCTATGAAATTTAATCTAATTATGGAAAGCTACTTTTAATTTTAATCAAATTTTGGCGTTGTCAAAGTCTGATTTTTTTTAAAATTATCAAAAGATAGTGAAATTATAAATCTTCTGCCAACCGCCGTTTGGCAATATGGCGGGTTTCGGGCTTAATTTAAAGTCAGTTTTGTAATTAAAAATTAGTCATTAACCGAAAGTTTAGGCTTCCTTAATCCGCCACATCGCCAAGCGGCCAAACGTTGTAAGACATTAACCACTGAATAAATGAATATCATTAAAATTTCAAGTTTTTTAGAGCTCATAGAGATTGTTGCTACAAAAAATTGTTGTGGGCATCATGTATATCGTGGAGTTTCCGATTCTATTAATCATAAACTCATCCCTTCAATTGGAAGAGCTAACGGATATTTATTACCTGATGAAGGGGAGATACTAGATTCATTTAAAAAAAGAACTTACAATTCATTGCAGAAGCACCCAAATTCAGATTGGGAATGGTTGGCTTTAGCTCAACATCATGGCCTGCCTACTCGACTTTTAGATTGGACTTCAAGCCCTCTAATCGCCGCATATTTTGCAACGAAACCTGAAATTGATGAGCAAACTGGAAAAGTAAACCAATGCTGTAAGAATGGTTCAGCGATTTATTGTCTTCATTTTTGCAACTATCTTGATACAGAAACTATTGCAAATCCTTTTCAAATAATTCAACCAGGCATATTTTACCCTCCCCATATTACTGAAAGGATTTCGGGTCAGGCCGGATTGTTTTCAATTCAACCAGACCCATCGGTAGAATATAGACCGACTTATGACGGCGATTTGACGAAGTACGAGTTTGACTCAAACATTGCATCAGAAATACAGAGTGGTTTATTTTTTCTAGGTATTAGAGAGGACTCAATATTTCCTGATTTAGATGGATTTACGAGAGGAATAAGAACTAAGCATGCTATTGCCGAATGTCATTATAAACAATGTTGATATGTTGAATGAAAAAAGAATTTATTATGTTTATGAACATTATACAGGAGATACTAATGAACTTTTCTATGTAGGTGTTGCTAAGTCTAGTAAACGCGCTACAAGTAAAGTTAGTAGAAACAAATATTGGTTAAATTATTCAAATAAACATGGCTTTACTCATGAAATTGTTTTTGAATCTTCTTCATGGGAAGAATGTCTTAAA
The DNA here is from genome assembly GCA_947444255.1 of Flavobacteriaceae bacterium. Lineage (GTDB taxonomy): Bacteria > Bacteroidota > Bacteroidia > Flavobacteriales > Flavobacteriaceae > Flavobacterium. The sequence goes on from CANEZU010000258.1 coordinate 3,594, forward strand.
AAGGAGATTGAACTTATTCAGAAATATGGTAGAAAAGATCTTGGTAAAGGGCCGTTGCTAAA
>CANEZU010000259.1 GCA_947444255.1 Flavobacteriaceae bacterium
ACTGGGGTTCTGCGGACTGGCCAAACGGTACAGGAACTCAGGATGGACACAATATATTGTGTGTTGCCGGCTCCTATGACGTTACTTTTAACAGTACAACAGGTGCTTACACTTTTGAAGTTGGCGCTGTTCTTCCTGTAATAAAATTAGTGGGTACAGCAGCAAACGCTGTTGACGGTCTAACAATGGCGACCGCAGATGGCTCTATCTACACACTTACTAACACTACTCTGATTGATGGAAATGCTCAAATTAATATTGACGGAATAACAATAATTGGAGGTTCTGGTTTCCCTGGCGGAACTTTAGCAGACGAAACAGTAAATATTCCTGTTCTAGCTGGTAAATATTCAACCATATCGTTTAATATGGCAACTGGAGAATACCTATTTACGCTAGCGCCACAATACGAAACGATAAGTCTTATTGGCGAGTCTGTTGGAGGATGGGCCGATGCAAATGACATTGACTTGACTACCAATGACGGAATTAATTATTCTGCTAAAGGAATTCCGATGATTGCTGGTAAAGCAAAATTCAGACAAGGACATGCCTGGTCAGTTACATTTGGTGATGCTGCTTTTCCTAAAGGAACTTCAACAGGTAATGATATTTTAGTAACTATGCCTGCAACCTATAATATTAGTTTAAATATTGTAACAGGTGCCTATAGCTTTAACTTTCAAGTAATAAGCCTTACTGGATCTGGTGTAGGCGGATGGGGAACTGGTTTTGATAATGATTTATCTACTTCAGATGGCGTAAACTACACTATCAATACAGTAACCATTGCTGAAGGCGCACTTAAATTCAGACTAGGACATGCATGGGATACCGCTTGGGGTGATGCCACTTTCCCTGACGGAATAGCTGCAGGCCATGATATCATGGTAGCTCCAGAAAAGGCAGGTACCTACAGTGCTACCTTCAATGTAAACACTGGAGCATATAGCTTTGCAGCCCCAATAACAACAATAGCTTTAGTTGGTAGTGGAACTATGCAAGGATGGCCAAATGACCCTCAGGTAGATGCGAACCAATTAACTACAACTGATGGAATTCACTATACTATAAACAGTATTGATCTTCTTACTGGAGCGGTTAAATTCCGTGAAAATAACACTTGGACAATTAATGGAGGTGCTATTGACTGGCCTTCAGGTATAGCGACTGCTGGCGGACACGATATCATGAGTGTTGCTGGTACTTATAGTATTAGCTTTAATAGAGAAACTGGAGATTACAGCTTTGGAGCTCCTATCTTAGCCAACAAAGGTTTCAGTACTTCAAGCTTTAAAGTATATCCAAATCCAGCACAAAACAACTGGAACATCAGCACTACAAATGCAACTATTGAAAGAATTCAAATCGTGAATGTTTTAGGAAAAACAGTTTTATCTCTAAGCCCTAAAAGCAATAACGCACGTATTGATGCTTCTAATTTAGTTTCTGGAATTTATTTCGCTAAAGTAGATACTGCAACTTCATCAAATACCATTAAATTGATTAAAAACTAAATCTTTATTTAATTGATATAAAATCCCTTAGTGGCTTTCGCACTAAGGGATTTTTTTATGCAATATTCGAATTGATTTCTTTTATCAATTAATAAAGCCTAATTTTGCACTCAAATTAAAAAAACAAACAAAAATGGCTTCGAATAGAACATTTACAATGATTAAACCGGATGCAGTTGCTAACGGGCACATCGGTGGAATTTTAAACATGATCGCAGAAGGGGGTTTCAAAATCATTTCTTTGAAATTAACACAATTAACGGTGGCTGATGCTCAAGCATTTTATGCGGTTCACGCTGCCAGACCTTTTTACGGAGAATTAGTTGAATTTATGTCAAGAGGACCAATTGTTGCAGCTATTTTAGAAAAAGACAATGCGGTTGACGATTTCAGAACCTTAATTGGAGCTACTAATCCAGCAGATGCTGCCGAAGGTACCATTCGTAAGAAATATGCAGCTTCTATTGGAGAAAATGCAGTTCACGGATCGGATAGTGATGAAAATGCTGCCATTGAAGGCGCTTTTCATTTTGCCGGTAGAGAGCAATTCTAGATTCGATTTCCCATAAAAAAAATCCCATTTCATTCAAGATGATATGGGATTTTTGTTTTTATACCTACTAATTAGCGCAATACTACAACCGCAACTATATCTCTTCGAAGTTCATCGTTGATCATTTTGATGATTTTATCCTTTCCATAACTCAATTCCTCTCTTAGAACAGCCGATGTTAATTCTACATAAAGAGTGCTTCCTTTCAAAACTACATTCTTAGTGTAACTATTAACACCATTGCCCATCAAATTTTTCCAAGCCTCTTTTACAGCAATCTGATCAATACCGGGTTGCAGCTTGTTGACCTGGATGATTTGCTTTAACACATCACCCACCGAGCTCTCGTTATTTAGTCTTTTTGCCATCTCCTAATATGTTTATCGCTCCTGTTCTTTTATAATGATATTCATTTTTAGCGGCATTACGAGTCACTAACTTCGTATCAGAAATAGCGACTAGTTCTTCTTTCCATTTAGAAAAAGCGGTACTGTAATAAATAAAATATACGCCTTGCTCTTCTTTAATTTCAACATTTTCTGAAATGTCATTTACCAAAAAACTACCATCTAATTGTGGATTAACCTTTTTTCGGAAACCCTTATTATTTTTGATGTCGAAATAATCAAATGTTTGATTAATAGAATACTCTTTATCTTTAGAATCAGGAAAAACAACCTTTTCGATTTCCCAATATCCATTTATTTTACTAAGATCAGATGGATTTATTTTAGTTTGACACGAAATCGAAACCAGCGAGATAAACGCGAGGAGAACTATTTTTTTCATAATGTAAAAATAGAATTTTTAGATTGAATAGCGTCCTTTTTGAATTGTTTTTAATCGGTAAAAAAGAGATGCTTTTACTTTCTATTTCTAGTTTTTATAAAACCAAAAACACTAAATCCTATTCCTAGAATTAATAGAATAGTATAGGCTAAATAATTAATGTCTCTAAAAACATTGGCCAATACCAGACAAAGAATGCTTAGCATGTAAAAATAAACGGCACTGATCTTTTTAAGAAAATCAAAATTCATAAATAATACTATTTAAAAAAGGAATCTACAAATTCATATTTATTAAAGACTTGCAAATCTTCAATTCCTTCACCTACTCCAATATATTTTACGGGGATTTTAAATTGGTCGGAGATACCAATCACAACGCCCCCTTTTGCAGTTCCGTCTAATTTGGTTACCGCCAAAGAACTTACTTCGGTGGCTACTGTGAATTGTTTAGCTTGTTCAAAAGCGTTTTGCCCAGTTGACCCATCCAAAACCAACAAAACTTCGTGAGGAGCTTCTAAAACTACTTTTTGCATGACGCGTTTCACCTTAGTGAGCTCGTTCATCAAATTAACTTTATTGTGCAAGCGACCTGCTGTATCTATTATTACAACATCTGCCTCTTGAGCGACTGCCGATTGTAAGGTATCAAAAGCTACAGAAGCCGGATCACTTCCCATTTGTTGCTTTACCAAAGGAACCCCTACACGATCTGCCCAAACTTCGAGTTGATCGATAGCTGCAGCACGAAAAGTATCTGCGGCTCCAAGAACCACTTTATAACCTGATTTTTTAAA
>CANEZU010000260.1 GCA_947444255.1 Flavobacteriaceae bacterium
ATCAAATTAGACTTTCTTACAAAAGGAAAAAAATACAAAGCAATTTTATATGAAGATGGAAAAGATGCTGATTGGCAGAAAAACCCTATTTCCTATAAAATCAGAGCAATTACTGTGACCAGCAAATCAAAAATTAAATTGAATTTAGCCGCCGGGGGTGGGGCAGCCATAAGTTTTATGCCGCTGCAATAATTAGAAAAGCAATTTAATTCATGTATAGATTAGACCTAAAAACGCTTTTTTTATAAGTAAAAACACTAAAGAAAACGATTTCGTTAATAACTTTGACTCTTAAATCTTGCGTCTTGTTTTTTTATAAATGTATATTTATAAAAATTTTTAGTTATTTTTTAACAGTATCATAATTTACCAACTCTATTAACTCAAATTTATTAATAAATGAATCAAACCGCAAACAAATCTCAAAATTCTGCTCTCTACACGCTGATTACCGTATTCTTCTTCTGGGGATTTATCGGAGCGTCGAATGGCGTTTTCATTCCTTTTTGCAAAGCCAAATTTGGATTGGACCAATTTCAAAGTCAATTAATCGATTTTGCGTTCTACGGAGCCTATTATATAGGAGCGATACTACTTTTTATTTTTAGTAGCATTGCCAAAAAAGATATCCTAAATGCCTGGGGTTTCAAAAAAGGAATTATATATGGCCTTTTAGTAAGTACTTTTGGGGCGGTATTGATGATTCTTGCCGTAACCGAAGGAAGTTATTTATTTATCCTTGGTGCTTTATTTATTGTAGCCTTGGGTTTCTCTTTGCAACAAACTTCAGCCCAACCTTTCGCTGCTTCTTTGGGAGAACCACATTCAGCTTCAAGCCGTTTGAACCTTGCTGGAGGGATTAACTCATTTGGGACTACAATTGGACCAATAGTCGTTTCTTTTGCCTTATTTGGCGTTATTTCTGGAGTGAGCATTCAAGAATTTGCGCAGAAACCAGATTCATTGGATTCCATGCGAATTCTCTATGTATTTGTAGGGGGTCTTTTCGTTTTGGCTGCAGCCTTATTCTATTTTTCAAAAAAATTACCGGATGGGAAAAGTGATTCTACTTTCGAACCGGCAAGCAAAGCAATGAAAACCCTGATTGCGATTACGGTAATTTTAGTAGCCGTTTTTGCTTATATATTCTCCCGTTATGAAGATCCTGAATTTATCACTCGTTTTATAGAAAATAAAGAGAAAGATTATTTAGGCTTAGGTTTAACCGTTTCGACCCTGCTTATTGTGGTTATCGGTTTGTTATTCGCCAATACCAGAGCTCAAAAAAGTCCGGAAGGATGGGGAGCAATGAAATACCCGCAATTGGTTTTAGGGATGCTGGCACTTTTTACTTATGTAGGAGTCGAAGTAACCATAGGAAGTAATCTGGGTTCTTTACTAGAAACAGCTGATTTCGGAACTATTGCAGGTCCTGCTTTAGCCCCTTATATGTCCATGTATTGGGGAAGTTTAATGATTGGTCGTTGGGCGGGTGCCATTACGGTTTTTAATCCTTCAAACCAACTTAGAAAAATATTGCTTATTGTTGTTCCTTATCTTGCATTTGGTGTAGTCTTGGCTGCTAATGCAGTTTCAGGACAGGATATTACACCTCTTTATGCTTATGCATTTGTCATCTTATTCCAAATTGCAGGTTTCTTCCTTGGGAAAGATCAACCTTCAAGAACCTTGATGATTTTTGGTATTATGGGAATGACAGCCATGCTTATTGGATTATTCACTACTGGAACCATTGCTATTTTTGCTTTCATGAGTGGTGGCTTGTTCTTAAGTATCATGTGGCCTTGTATTTTCTCATTGGGAATTGCGGGTCTAGGAAAATATACATCTCAAGGATCTTCTTTCTTAGTAATGATGATTTTGGGTGGTGGTATTATCCCACCTTTACAAGGAAAACTAGCCGACATCATCGGAATCCATACTTCTTATGCTATTCCAGTTCTATGTTTTGCTTTCATAGCGTTCTACGGATGGAAAGTAATCGGAATTTTAGAAAAACAAGGGATTGGTCACGATATTGAAGTGGGTGGCGGACACTAGTTCCCATTCCTAAACTTATACAAGAGAGACTGTCTACAAAGACAGTCTTTTTTTTTTGTGATTAAAAAAAAGGCTATTTCCCGAGAATAGCTTAGATTTACTTCTGATCTTTTAAACTTAATTATGAAAAAAATAACCTGCCTGCTTCTGATCCAATCCTGTTTCCTCTTTGCACAAAGCAAAGACGAACAAATGCTGAAAGATATTTACAAATCAGCCCTGACAAATGCCAAATGCTACCCTTGGCTCGACGATCTGTCCAATAAAATAGGCTCGCGTTTATCCGGTTCGGATGGAGCAGCAAAAGCAGTTGTTTATACAAAATCCCAAATGGAAACGATGGGTTTAGACAGCGTTTACTTGCAGGAAGTCATGGTACCCAAATGGGTGCGTGGTGAAAAAGAAACGGCCTACATGCAAATAGGAAATAAAAAAACAAATCTGCCAATTTGTGCCTTGGGTGGATCGGTAGCGACCTCTAAAAATGGTCTCCAAGCTCAACTTATAGAAGTATACAGTTTAGAAGAATTGCAAACCTTGGGTGATAAAGTAAAAGGCAAAATCGTATTCTTCAACCGTCCCATGAATCCCGAATTCATAGAAACCTTCAAGGCCTATGGCTCTTGCGTAGATCAACGATCCTCAGGTGCTCGCGAAGCAGGGAAACTAGGTGCTCTGGGTGTTGTTGTAAGATCAATGAATTTGCGTTTAGACAATTTACCACATACCGGAGCAACCAATTATGGTGATACTCCCCAAGCGCAACGCATACCCACAGCGGCTATAAGCACTAACGGAGCAGAATTATTGAGTAAAACTTTAAAAGAAAATCCTGCAACGACTTTCTTTTTCAAACAGTCCTGTGAAACTTTAGCCGATGTACTGTCCTATAATGTGGTTGGTGAAATTAGAGGCTCGGAGCATCCGGAGAATATTATGGTCGTAGGGGGACATTTAGATTCCTGGGATCTAGGAGACGGTTCGCATGATGATGGGGCGGGCTGTGTGCAAAGTATGGAAGTATTGAACCTTTTTAAAAATATAGGTTACAAACCTAAAAATACGATAAGGGCAGTACTGTTTATGAATGAAGAAAATGGACTTCGAGGCGGAAATGCCTATGAATCAGCCTCCAATAAAAACAGGGAAAACCACATACTAGCGCTGGAAAGTGATTCTGGTGGATTTTCTCCAAGAGGTTTTTCTATTGATGCCGATGATGCTAATTTCAACAGAATAGCCTCCTGGAAAACACTCTTTGAACCCTATTTAATTCACCAATTCGTAAAAGGACATTCCGGTGCCGACATCGGACCCTTGAAATCCTCTAAAATTGTCAAAGTAGGATTGCAACCCGACTCCCAACGCTATTTTGACCACCATCACGCTTCTAACGATACCTTCGATGCTGTAAACAAAAGAGAACTGGAATTAGGTGCAGCAACCATGGCGGCCTTGATGTATTTAGTAGACCAAAACGGAATCAACTAAAAAGAATTATAAAATACAAAGAGCCGCTTTTCTGTCTTGAAAAGCGGCTCTTCTTATAATGGGCTATCTAAGTTTTTTC
>CANEZU010000261.1 GCA_947444255.1 Flavobacteriaceae bacterium
GAGTTTTTTTTCGGCATTAAATCAACATCAATTGATGTCCCATCATTTCTGATTAGCCTTCCAAACCAGTTAATATCTCTTATCGGAAGCACATTTGGCATCGAATATTTTTCAGTTGCATCTAATAGAATCATGCTATCCTCCATTTCAACGGCAGTAATTACATAATCAAAAGCAGTTCTATTTGGAAATAAAGCGATACCATTAGATCTTGTACTTATTAGAACAGGATTAGCTTTAATTCCTGAATAACGCAACATCGCTGTTAACATAAGATTGATTTCAGCTACATTTCCGGCTTTATCTTTGTAAGCTTTTTTCACACCATCGTTACAAGAATAGCCATAATATTCATTCCATTTTACGGTCTTTTTTACATAATTAAAGATAGTCAATATCTTATCCTCATCCGAAACCAAACCTACCAATATAGCTTTTAGATCGTCTTCAAAATAGCCTGTCTTATTAAGTTCTGGACCAAAATCTTCATAATCATAAATGGTTTTAACTACTGCATTCCAATCAGTTGAATAGGGCTTTAAAGTCTCATTAGGATATTTTGTCATAGCCAATTCGAGGGCTAAACTAGCTCTATAATTATCCATATTATTAATATAGGACTCCTCCTTCATTGCTTTTAGGTTCTGTGCCAGAAAAGTGGTTTTTGTTTCAATATAATCAATTTTTTCATTTGAAATAGTAGTTTTTGCTGCATTAAAACCGCGTTGTTCCGATTTTTCTTTTGTAATCAAATTAATTGATCTCGATTGTTTCTCAACAGTAACCAAAGGAGCTACAAAACCCTTTAAACTAGTATTATAAATAAAATATTCTGGAACCTGCATTTTATATTCCGAAAAATTAACGGGTATATTGCTTTGAAAATTCCAATCTCTTGGATTACCAACATTATGCGACTTTATGACATATTGAAATTCTATAACTGAACCTTCTTTCACATTAGGCATAATTATCTTTTTTTGCCCCCAATATCGATTAATAACCTCATCGAATTCTCCGTCACTTCGTAGTTTGGTTTTCTCAATTTTGCCACCAACTAAATTATAAGTAACCGCTTCCGAAAAATTAATTGATTCTTTTGAACCGTTTCCTAAATAATATCTTACTTTCTCATTAGCCCAATCATAACCTTCTTTTTTATAAATTTTAACTCTTGTTTTAACCTCTGTCAAAATACTAAAACCTTCATTTTGCTCGTATACAAATGTAGTTTTTCCTTTTTTGAATAATATTGCAGCAATGGCTGAACTGTCATTTGGATGTACTTTTTCTTCGATCTCAGCGATAGAGACCTTTCCCAACTCAAAATTCTGTGCATTAACTTTAAAAAAAGTAACTAAAAAGATAACTAAAATAAATGTTTTTTTGAGTATCATATTGACTTAATTATGGGTTAGAATAATTTTGGAATTATCATTTTTAGAAACCTGCTCCATAAAAAGTCGGTATTCGTCATAATCCTTATTGGAATAGAATCCTTTATTAATCAATAAGGATCTTTTATAAATCAAATTAGAGGTATCTGTCTTTACAATTTCTGTTTTATACTCCCCATATTTACTTTTAAGTTCATAATTTGCAGGCAAAAATTCAATTGAAAACTCTTGAGGTAGGTTTACTTTTATTTCATCTTTATCATAATAGCCCCTTTGAATTTCAAAAGGGTTTTTACGATTTCTAATTCGTTTTATATTGCCTTTATATTGATTAAAAGCATTTACAGCAAACATCATTTTTCCATTATTAATTCTACCGTAATTTATTGCGTCAATGTCAACATTCTCAGTAAAACAAATCTTTTCTTTATCATTGAAGAGGCTTGTTTTATTGATTTTTAAATTATTAATAGTAGACCAATATTCTTTATAGTGCATTTCTTTATCAATTAGAGATAAATTTTCTAAAACTGATTTACTACTGTATTGTGAACCTTCAGAAATAATTGAGATTTTACCTGAAAAATCCCCGACTGAGCTGAGTGTATAATTCCCTAGACTACTCTGCGTATTCCCTCCGTCCTCATAAATTTTAGTTCTAACTAGTTCTCCCCCCTCAGGTTTAACAATTAACACCATTCTGTCATCCGTAAAAACACCTTGATATCCAAAAGGATCCTCTTGACTCGTGCATTCCAACCAAGTATAGCTATCACCTATTGGAATAGCTAGAATAACATGATTTCCCTGCATAGAAACAAAATCAGGCTCAATATTCTTTTTTTTGGATTCGCCATATAAAATAGTATAGTAGGAAGGCACATCGGCAATAGAAAGTAGGGCTCTTGTGTAATTAGTTAGAGCTTTACAATCTCCGTAACCCAAACGATCAACATCACTAGCCAACATCGGTTTCCAACCTCCAATTCCAACCTGAATACTGATATATCTTACTTTTTGCTGAACATAATTATAAATTAATTTAGCTTTCGCCAAAGGGTCCTGTTCATTTCCAATTAGTGCCTTAATCCTTATTTTTGTTTCTTCTGATAAACTCGTGGTTCCTTCTAATATTTTATCCGAATACCATTGCCCGAATTCTTTCCATGATTTAGCATTACCATCTACTCCTTCAAGATGAAATAATTCTAATCCCATCATAAGCTTTGGAAAAATAGCACTAAAATCCGGACTGTAATCTTCCTGCTTTTGAGCTTGAATATTACTTACACTATAAGAAAGTTGTATTCTTGAATCAATTGTTTTATCAATTTTATAATTGGCAAAATTGAATTCCATTTTTTTAAAACCTAAATTATCTGGATAACTAACATTTAGAATACTTTTTTCAATACTTACAAAATAACCCTGTATTGGATACCAAGGTGGGATAAACGCAGTGGTTGAAGTCTCAATTTCACTTTCAAATAGTATGGTAAATGGATATTGAATAGGAGTGTATTCTAAATATAAATATCGATTATCAGAAAAGAGGGTACCTCCTCCTACAGCACTCTGATCTTTGAAATCTTTGCGTTTTATTTTTTTGATTTCCTTGCCATTCAAATCGAATACCGTTGCTTCAATAGCTCTTACCGTAGTTCGTTTATCATAACTTTCAACGGCATCAATTGCATCAAGTCCATTTTCATTAAGAATCGTAATTACCCTTTTGGTCTTGATATTCATACTCCTTTGCGAACTAATAACAATGTCGATCTGATTCAGGCGAATCACAGCATTGGCATGATCTTTTAGGCTATCCGATATAGTTTGAATTTTGTATTCACTGTTTTGAGCATTTAGGGCGACATTCATTAAAACTATAAAAAAAACAAATTGGGCTTTGATTTTCATAAGAATGAATTTTCGAAAAGTTAACAGTTTATAATTATTTCTAAAATAAAATAAGTAATCTTTCAGAAAAACTAAAAACTTGTCAATAAAAATAAGTAATTTTTGACAATAAACAATCAACTAAGCCTTATTTCTACTATCAATCAAAAGAGTAACCGGGCCATCATTCAAAAGTGCCACTTTCATATCTGCACCAAAAACCCCCGTTTGTATTTTTGTACCCAATTCTAGTTCTAGTTTACTTACGAATTTTTCATATAACGGAATCGCTATTTCGGGTTTACTAGCTTTAATGTAA
>CANEZU010000262.1 GCA_947444255.1 Flavobacteriaceae bacterium
CAGCGCAGTGACATCGAAGCGGGCAAGATGAAGATTGAATGGGGTTCTCAGATTCGGAACTACGTTATGCATCCTTATAAGTTGGTCAAAGATGTTCGTACGGGTTATGAAAGCAGTGATGTGGAAGGCGTTATGAATGGAGAAATTGACGAATTCCTGAAAGCCTTTTTGATGATGATGGGACAAAAAGAAGAATCCTAATCTAAGAATACAAAGACCTCAAAAGCAGCATTGTTTTTGAGGTCTTTTTTTTATGCCTTAAATTATCGGGTTTCTATTTTTCATTTCCGAATAAATCCTGCTATAAGTAGGTGTTGGGATCTTGCATTTTATCCCTTCCCGAACTACAAAACCAGTCAACGCTTCAATTTCTGTTTGTGATTTCCCATTTTTATAATCACTATGCATAGAGGACGTTGCTTCAGAAGGCATTGCTTGAAGACGTTTTATAATTTTGTCAGCCACCTCCGAATCTATAGAAATCCCATTTGCCAGGGCTATGGCCGACAATTCGGATATCAGTTGGCGAACGGTTTCCTCTTCTTGCACTAGGAGTGCCCCCATATTTAGATCAAAATAGGAAGTGGCAGTAGCAGTCGGTGAAATAAAGATATATTTTTCCCAGATAATCGTCCGAATTGTATCGGAGACTTTGGCTTCAATACCTGCATCAATCAATATTTTTTCAAGAATGACAAGCTTTTCGTCAATATTTCCTTCCTTACCAAAATAGAAAGTCTGAATATTCCCCAGATTCTCAATTACTCCAGCTTCTTTAAGTCGGGCGATAATATAAACACAGCCTTCCAGAATAGCATTATTAGGATAAACTTTCCTAATTCTTTGAACGGCATCGACGCCATTTAGCAAAGGGAGGAGGATGGTATTGGGACTAATTGTTGGTTTTAATTGTTCTAGGATTGAGTCTAAATCATAGCTTTTGCAGGCGATAATTATGTAATCAACAAAGCCTATTTCGCTAGGATTATCGGTCGCTAAGGAAGGTTTTGCAAGGAATTGATTTTCCCCTTGAATGACCTTTAGACCTTGTTTTTTGATTTGGCTGAGGTGTTCTCCGCGTGCCAAAAAAAAGATAGCAATAGCATTATTTTCGGCATATTTTTGGGCTAGGTGCCCCCCAAAATAGCCTCCTACCCCACCAAGACCGGCGATTAGGATTTTTATTTTATTGTTCATTATCGTTTATTTTACAGATTGCTCTATTAGGAGACTGCAAAATACACATTAAAAGAAGGAACCCACATTAGTAAGGAATACATTAACCTTATTTTACAACCATTCGATCAAAGACACACCGATTCCAACGGTAGTTTGTTTGTTGTTATAATCGATGAGTGTTTCGCCATAACCGTGGGCAATTTGCAAAAACCCTTTCAAGTTGGCTTTTATTGGAAAGGACCAAGACAATTCGGTATTGACTCTTAGTTTAGACCCAAAATTTAAATTATTCCCAGTGATTAGGGAAAACACATTTCCATTTTTGTTGTAAATAATATTCAGATCTCCCCTACCTACTAATTCGGATATATCAGGATTATCGTCAATTTCATCTTTCAATCTCAGCCAGGGGCGCACATAAACCGTCCAGTTTTTGTGTTCGAATCCGGCATGAAAAATGATTCTGTTCCAACTTCTGGAGAGGGGATTACTTTTTCCGTTTGAATTATGATTGAATGCCAATCCTATCATTTTGGCTTTAAAACCAAGTATTTTAAAATTGACTGGAAAATTCAAAATTACTTCTGGTTCGTAATTGATTTCTCTAAAGGGACGTGACAATTTGTTGTTATACAATTGCCAATGCGATATTTGAGTATAGGCAAGCCAAAGATCACCATGGCCCCAAAAAATGCTTTGTAGTATTTTAGTCTTAAAACTGAGTTGAAATTTGGCTTCAATATTATTATAATCTAAAGCTGTTCTCGGCACATAATTAGGATCGGGATTTGCTGAAATGGGTTTTTCATTTGGATGCGAGGACCACCTCATGGGCAAGCCATAAATAGGTTTGTAGGGTGTAATTAAAAAGGTACCTCTTGAAGAAGTGGTATCCAATTCCCAGCGCTCCGTCAGGCTTTTAGCTTGAGTTTGGGTATTGTATAAAGCCTGAATTTGGGCCTTTAAAACAGTGGATGAAAATAAAAGTAAAATAAATGCGTTAACAATTTTAAGGTTTTTCATACAGGATTTAAGATGGAAATGGCAAATGTAAACTTTTGTTTTCCCATAAAATTTAAACTGTTAAAATTTTTAGAACTGATATCTATTTATAGCTTTTAATTAGACGTTAAACAATTAGGAATTTTCCCAAGTTTTCATTTAATTTGGTATAAAATACCACAAAAAAAAAGAATAAAAAGACATGAAATCATTCACTATTCAGCAAATTAATGAGGTTTTAAAGGGCGTTTTGGTTGGTGACACCACTCAAAATATATCGGCACCGGAACAATTAGAGTTGGCAAATTCTTCGGAGATTTCCTTTATAGGAAATAAGAAATACGAAAAATTATGGGCCAGTTCAAAGGCATGTGCTGCAGTAGTAAATGAAGATATTGTAATCATACCTGGTGAAAATAGGGCGTTTATAAAAGTGAAAAATGCTGATTTAGCGATGTCACAGATCTTAGCTCTTTTTTCACCACCGACGCCACTATTTGATGTAGATATTCATCCTAATGCAGCGGTAGATCTAACAGCAGTCGTTGGGAAAGGAAGTCGGATTGGAGCTGGAGCTTATATTGGACCGAAAGTCGTGCTTGGGGAGAATGTCACAATCTATCCAAATGTAACTATTTTAGACGAGTGTACTATTGGCGATAATACAGTAATATGGCCAGGAGCAGTAATTCGAGAGCGTTGCCATTTGGGAAAGGCTTGCATTATACATCCTAATGCTACCATTGGCGCTGACGGATTTGGTTTTCGACCTTCTGCAGAACACGGACTTGTAAAAATACCACAGATAGGAAATGTCATTATTGGTAATAATGTAGAGATTGGAGCCAATTCTTGTGTCGACCGAGGCAAATTTAGTTCTACTGTATTAGGTGATGGTTGTAAAATTGATAATCTGGTTCAAATAGGCCATAATAGTAAATTGGGTCCATTTTGTATCATGGCTGGGAATAGCGGTTTGGCGGGTTCCGTAACCCTTGGTACCGGCGTACTCATTGGCGGAAGCGCTTCCATTAAAGACCATGTCACCATTGGTGATGGTGCTATAGTTGGAGCAGGATCCGGTGTTACTGCTGATATTCCCGCAGGCAAAACGATGTTAGGCTATCCGGCAGTCGAAGCCAGAGATGCCTTAAAACAGTGGGCTATATTAAAACGACTGGTGCGTGATTCTAGTAAATAAAGAGCATTTCTTTTAGATATAAAGAAACCACTTCAAATAGAAGTGGTTTTTTTATAGAATCAATTTTAGTTTATAAAAATAAGCTAAGAATACCGTAGACTGCACCTGCTAAAATTGCAGAAACAGGAATTGTCAATATCCAGGCCCACAGTAAGTTTATGGTAATTCCCCATCGAACGGCGGAGACTCTTTTAGTTAAGCCCACTCCG
>CANEZU010000263.1 GCA_947444255.1 Flavobacteriaceae bacterium
GGATGTTTCTTAGTATTACTATTTTATGGCAAATAAAAAACAATTGTCTTGCTGGCTTTTTTGGCTTTTGTGGGTGCATAAAAGTTGTTGTTAATGGAGAATTATGAAGGGGATTATCATGTAATAGTAGCACTCACAAAAGCAACATCCTTCGACTAGCTCAGGATAAACGGCTCTTTCTGTTTTAAGTGTTAAGTTGCTAAAAACAGTTATTATAAAGTTTCTTTAAAAGAATTATAACCGTAAATTTTCTAGTGAAAAGGGGTTTTTTTTTAGCCAATGGTGAAAGGCGGTTTTTTAGTGCCAACATTTTTATGGCGGCACTAAAAAGTTGCCCTGGAGGCAGTGGCAGGCGCGTTGGCAGGTGCGGCTGTTTTACATAAATGATATTATAGCTTTCATTGAAAAAACAAATAAAACAATATTAACGCTTTGCAATGAACTATAATACTCAATTATGTAACACAGCTTGGGGAAAAATAGTACTGGCGCAAGTTGCGGAGCATACGTGTTTTTTTTAAAAACTGTGCCAGTACTATTTTTTGAGCGTTGGCCAGGAGGGGCAATAGGAACGGTAAACGACTGGTTAAGAACTGAATGAAAAACTTTTAGATAGCGGAGTGGTTTCTTGACTGAGGGGGGGAACTCCTTTGGGAATTAGAAAAGAAAGATTTTTATTGGAAACTGAAGGGCTTCTGATATTGTTTTCTGATTGGTTTTTGATTCGTTTTTGATTCGTTTTTGATTCGTTTTTGATATAGAGATTAGGAACAGTTATAAGTCATTTATTTCTTCGAAGAACGCCACTGCTAAGAAAAAAAGGGGTGGTAGAGATTAAATGGTTTGAATTTCGAGAAACGAATTAAAGAGCTTATAAGTTAATGAAATGGGGCATTATTCGAACGAACGACTGTTATGAAATGTAACTTTATTATGTATACATGAGCCACGCTGAACAAAGGGTGAGACCGTGTAAAGACGAGGAACGAGCGGACGAAAAAAATAGCGTTCCCGCTTTTTCGGGACAGTTGTTTTTTGAGGTAGCGATGTCCCTGTGAAACGGAGTGAAACCAAAACGTTATTTAAGTACTTTATAATCCTGTTTAACTAAAATATAGTTTTGGAAATATAAGGTTTACTGATTGGATCAGCCGAACGGAACAAAGGGATCTAAAGGAGAGAGACCTATTTATTTTTAGTAATTTATGTAAGGTTATTTAAGTGGAATAATGCCTACGATGCGCTCAGAATTGTGAGTGTAAGTTAGGATAGTGGTTAAGTGCACTTATTTTCATGGATGTTGTGATGGGATTCTGGGACTAGTTCATTTATAAGTATGTGATAGTGGTTAGGTGTTGATTGCAAATTAGTAGCTAATCTCGGATATTCGGGTAATTGGTTTTAAATAAGATTTAAATTTCACTAAAATGCACTGGTAGAGTTCCTTTACAGGTTAAATTATTCAATAATTGCGTGGCCGCACTTTCTTGAAATTCAGTAAAGTCTTGATATACTTGCACAACACCAAAAGCGGATTCTAAGTTTGGAATAACCTGTAAGGCATATGGGTTTCCAAATACGTATAAAATGCACTTTTTAGTGCTTAATAAATTTTTCAAAAAAGCTAATACAGATTCTTCCATTTCAAAATTGTTCATCGGTTTTGCTTTTGGGACAAATACTGAAATAAGAATTGTTTCGTAATCAGCTAGATTTTTTTCTAAAGCTTTAATTGTATTTTTATCTCCCATTTCAATGCTAAATTCGGGTGAAGTGAGTGATGGATTCAAGGCTCTGAAAAAGGTGTTTTCAGTGTTTTTATATAAACTTAGTTTGGCTAATTTTTGCTTGTTTTTAGCTTCAAATATAGCTTCTGTATTATTTCTTCCTTTGATTTTGGTAAGACAATTTTCTGCAATTTTACGGTTTAAAAGTGAAGCCTTTTCAAAATCTAAAGAAATTGAAACAGGATTTTTAGAATCTAATATTCCTACTTTTTGCTTGCATTTCATCAAACGATTGTAACTGGCTTCAATCCTTTCTGGACTTGCTTTTTCTAGGATTTCCTGAATTCCTTCGGGGATATTTTCGGCAAAACACAGCACATCATTTCCAGCGTTAAAAGCCTCCCATTCGAGTTGCCCTTTTTTGGAATATAATTTGGATACACTGTGCATATTTAAAGCATCTGAAATAATCAAACCATCGTAGCCTAATTGCTTTCGTAAAAGCGTTTCAATAATAGATTTTGAAACTGTTGCCGATATGTTTTTCCCCTTATTCAATGCAGGAACGGATAAATGCCCTATCATGATAGAATCTACTTCGTTTTCGATTCCTTTTATAAAAGGAACCAATTCATTTTCTAACAATTGTTCCAAATTCTCTTTTAAAACTGGTAATCCCAAATGAGAATCGACATTTGTATTTCCGTGACCAGGGAAATGTTTTAAACAACCTAAAATGCCCACCTCCTTCATTCCTCTTAAATATTCTAATGCAAAAAGAGCTACTTTTTCTTTGTTTTCACCAAAGGACCGATACCCAATTACAGGATTATTTGGATTGTTGTTGATGTCGGCCAAGGGTGCCAGATTGTAATGAATGCCAGCTGATTTTAGGTCTAACCCAATTTGTTTTCCTACTTCAAAAACCAAATGAGAGTCCTTTTCTTCTAAAGCTGCAAGAGTAATTGCATAAGGGTATTGCGGTGTTTTTTCGACTCGCATCGCCAATCCCCATTCGGCATCAATGCTCATAAGAAGTGGAGTAGTAGCCAATTTTTGATAGCGAACAATGAGATCTTTCAAACGTTGGTAACTGTCATCGTTTAAAACAATTTTCTTTAGGGTCTCATAATTAGTGGCAGCACTGGCTCTACTATGAAAAAAAGTAAGTCCGCCTATATTTTGTTCCTTGATTAAGCGTTCGGTTGCTTGAATATTTTCTTCGGTGTCGTTTATAAAAACCGCAGGAAAAAAGAATTGTCCTATTTTTTGTTCTAATGTCATATTGGAGCTTGTTAATATAAAAATTTAATTTTTTAATCGTGTACGGATAAAAAAGATTCTCTATCGCAAAAATGGAGATAAATACTGATTATCAATTTTTTTATAGGTTCAACCGAAATGTTTTTTGACTTTGTTTAAAATTTAATCTTTGAGAATCGGTTTTTAAAGGTGACTTTAAAAACTAAACCCGTGTCTACAGTCACTTTTTTTTTAATTATTCTGTTTTCTTTCCAAAGTCTTTTGGAAATATTAAAAACCGCGAGATTATTAATCCTGGGATTGTTGCCAGAAATACCCAAATAAAGAAATTGGCATAGCCTAAATATTCTTGGATAAAACCGCTCAACATACCTGGAAGCATCATTCCTAAAGCCATAAAACCAGTTGCAATGGAGTAGTGGGAGGTTTTTGATTCCCCTTCGGCCACATAAATCAAATACATCATAAAAGCAGCAAAACCAAAGCCGTAACCAAATTGTTCCGCAATCACCGTAATGTATATAAAGTAAATGGATATCGGATGAAAATGAGCCAGCAATATAAACCCAATTATAGGCAAATGCATGGATAA
>CANEZU010000264.1 GCA_947444255.1 Flavobacteriaceae bacterium
AAACTTCCTGCTTTTTGGTATAAATATATAAAAGCAACCAGCATAAATAAAGATCCAGCTAGGGTGTAAATAAAGAATTTTACTACTGCTTTCTTGCGCTCTTCCAAATCTCCATTTCCCCATATTAAAGCTATGAAATAGATTGGTATCAAGGATAACTCCCAAAAAATGTAATATAAAAGTCCGTCTGCTGCAAGGAAGGTCCCAACTAAAGCAAAGGACATGAATAAGACTAAGGCATAGAAAGCTTTTGCATTTTTATAATCATTCCCAAAAGAGGAATATATAATTAATGGTGTTAGAGCAGTTGTCAATACTAACATTGCAATAGCCAAACCATCCGCTTTCAAAGCAAATGAAACATTAGGCTTGTTGATCCATTGTGAAATGAAACTTATGTTCTCACCTAAATTGAAGTGGTTTAACAAAATAATCGAAACGGCTAAAGATGCTAAACTGAAGAATAGAGCTACTTTTGAAGCCAATTTATCACCGGCAAGGTAAGTTGCAATCGCTCCAACTAAAAGTAGTATTAAAATAAGAGATACATTCATAGTGTAAAATTATTGTGCTAATATTAAATAGGAAACTATTGCGCAAACGCCTAGTACAAATGCAAAAAGATAAAAACCGATGTTACCATTTTGTAATTTCTTTCCTTGATATCCTATTTCGTTTGTTATTTTTCCTAATCCAAAAACAAGGGTTGATAAACCGGTTTCAATATAGTCTCTAAAAAAGCGAGATAAGACATTGATTGGTTTTACAAATAATAATTCATATCCTTCATCTATATAGTACTTGTTATAAAGTACTTTTGAAAATCCAGTAATTTCGGAATCTGCTGTTGGAATCGTATTTTGTTTGATGTATTTCGTGTAAGCGATTCCAATTCCAACTAAACCACCTACAACGGCTACGGCCATCAATATATAATCCAATGCACTCAGGATATGTTGTTCGTGTACTTCAGCAGAAAACAGAGGGGAGAGATAGTCACTCAACCAACTGTGTCCTGGTAAACTAATTAATCCACCAATAGTGGCTAATATTGCTAAGATTATTAGTGGTAAAGTAATTAAACTTGGACTTTCATGTAAATGGCTTTCTTGTTCTTTTGTACCTCTGAAATCATTAAAGAAAGTAAGGTATAATAAACGGAAAATATAGAAAGCTGTCATAATTGAGGCCAAAGATCCAATTAACCACAGTACTTTGTTGTGTTCAAAAGCTACCATTAAGATTTCATCCTTTGAGAAAAATCCCGAAAATGGTGGGATTCCCGAAATTGCCAATGAAGCCAATAAAAAAGTAATAAAGGTAATTGACATTGTTTTTCGCAAACCACCCATCTTGCGCATATCTTGTTCTCCATGCAAGGCATGAATAACAGAACCGGAACCCAAAAATAGACAAGCTTTAAAGAAAGCGTGTGTTATTACGTGGAAGACGGCTACTTCATATGCACCCAATCCTAAAGCCAAAAACATTAATCCCAATTGAGAAACTGTGGAGTAGGCTAATACTTTTTTAATATCATTTTGAACCAAAGCAATTGTAGCAGCAACTAAGGCAGTTACAGCACCTACAACAGCGATGATATCGTTAACCAAATGCATGCCGGCAAAATCTAAACTATAAACAAAGTTCAAACGAGTAATCATGTATATTCCGGCAGTTACCATGGTAGCAGCGTGGATTAAAGCCGAAACTGGAGTAGGACCAGCCATCGCATCAGGCAACCAGGTATACAATGGTATTTGTGCAGATTTACCACAAGCGCCAATAAATAAGGCAAATGCAGCAACAGCCAACCAATAAGTGTTCAAATCAGATGCTCCGATTATAGCCGTTTTTAAGGTTGTGAAATCTAAGGTTGAAAATAAAGAGCCGATAATAAAAATACCAATTAACAGTCCTAAATCACCAATTCTATTCATGATAAATGCTTTTTTAGCAGCATCGTTGAATTCTTGATTTTTATGCCAAAACCCGATAAGAAGATAGGAGCAAAGTCCAACGCCTTCCCAACCAATAAACATTACCAATAAATTACTTCCTACCACTAAGGTAATCATGAAGAAAATGAACAGATTTAAATAAGCAAAATACTTATGAAAATTCAAATCATCGTGCATGTAACTAATAGAATATAAATGTATCAAAGCGCCAATACCAGTTACAAATAATAACCATAATACCGATAATTGGTCTAATAAGAAACCAAAATTCACATTAAAGCTACTGATTGAAATCCAATCAAATAAATGAATACTAATTGGTTCTTTTGAAGCGGATATAATTCCAAAAAAATACAAACTTATAGCAAACGGAATAACGACTGATAGTGTTCCAATACTTCCCGATAGGGTTTTGCTAATGCTTTTCCCGAAGAATACATTGATTAAAAATCCTACAAAAGGAGCTAATACTAAGACTAAAGCTAAATTGATGTCCATTAAATTATCCTTTTAATTTTTTTAAATTATCGATATCAATCGAACCTAAATTTCTAAATATCGAAACTAATATTGCTAATCCAACAGCTACTTCAGCTGCAGCTACTGCCATTGAGAAAAAGACAAAAACTTGCCCTTGTGCATCTTGATGATAAGTAGAAAATGCTACAAATAGCAAGTTTACAGCATTTAACATAATTTCTATAGACATAAAAACGATGATGGCATTACGTCGATACAATACTCCAAATACACCGATGCAAAAAAGCAATACGGAAAGGAATATATAATTTTCTATGCCAATTTGATTTAAAATATTATTCATATTAATTTCCTGGTTTTTCTTTCTTAGACAATAAAACGGCACCTATCATGGCAACTAAAAGTAATATCGATGCAAATTCAAAAGGCACCATATATTCGTTTAATAATACTTTACCTAAAACTTTAATAGATTGGTAGTCGTCTCCGCTGGTATCATACTCTCCAATTATAGGTTTTGAATTAACAAAGACAGTTATTAAAATTAAGCAAATTAGACAAAAGCAAACTATTGCAGCCCATCTCGTAATTCTAGGTTTGTGAACTTCATTCTCTTTGTTTAGATTCATCAACATTATAGTAAATAAAAACAGAATCATAATAGCTCCTGAGTACACAATAATGTGAACGATAGCCAGAAATTGAGCATTTAAAAGTAAATAATGCCCTGCTATGGAGAAGAAGCATATTACTAAATAAATGGCACTATGAATGGGATTTCTACTAAAAATAGTCAAAAATGCAGTGGCCAAGGTTACAAAAGACAGCACGCAAAATAGTATAAGAATCGTCGACATTAGTTAGCGTTTTTAAGTTGAGCATTTTTCATAGCCATATCTAATGGCATAACCAATTTGTCCTTTCCAAAGATGAAGTCTTCTCTTTCATAACTTGAAGGAACCAATACTTTTGAAGTGGCAAGGTATATGGCGCCTTTTGGACAAGCCTCTTCACATAAACCACAAAAATGCAACGCAACATATTAATTTCATATATGGAAGCATATTTTTCTTCTCTGTAAAGTAATTCTTCACCAGGCTTGCGTTCTTCCGCTTTCATTGTGA
>CANEZU010000265.1 GCA_947444255.1 Flavobacteriaceae bacterium
GGATTGACGGATGCGGCCAAAGCCCCTATTTATGCCGAATTAAAAGGATTGCGCGCCTATTACTATTATTTACTTTTAGACATGTTTGGCAATGTGCCCATCGTTACCAATTTTGAAGATTTGGGACTACCTGCTAATTCCACTCGTTTAGAGGTATACAATTTTGTTGAAACAGAGTTAAAAGATGCCTTACCCCATTTGACAGCTAATGTAATGTATTCTAAATTCACAAAAAATGTAGCCTATTCCTTGTTGGCTCGATTGTACTTAAATTCGGAGGCCTACATAGGAACTGCCCGTTGGCAAGAATGTATTGATATGTGTCAACAAATATCAGGCTATTCTTTGGCTCCTGATTTTTTCGCCAATTTTGCAACTGAAAATCAGACCTCTAGTGAGATCATTTTTTCGATACCATATGATTCTAAAGCAGGAACCGTAGGGAATTATTTATCCTCGATGTCCTATCACTATTTACAGCGATTGGCTATCTCGGCTACAGGGAATTATCCTTGGAGTGCGAATGGAATTTGTGCGCAACCGGGTGTTTTCTCTAGTTTTTCGGATACGGATAAAAGGAAAAAATCGATGTTAGCAGGGGATCAAATTAATCTTGCTACGGGATCAGTGATCGTTATGGATAGTGGATTGCCGCTAACGTATACCGAAGAAATTGGAAATTTTGCCAATGCCAAACAGAACGAAGGGGTTCGTTTGAACAAATATGAAGTTAAAGCGGGAGAAACCTGGGAGCGTGACCATGATTGGGTTTTAATTCGGTATTCAGAAATATTAATGATGCAAGCCGAATGTTATGTTCGTTTGGGGTCAGCAGATTTGGCATTACCCTTTGTACAGCAAGTTACCGCTAGAGCGGGAACAACACTGCCAGCCGTTATAGATCTAGCTTTTATAGACCAAGAATTGCTTCGTGAATTTCTTTTTGAAGGGCGAAGAAGAACCGATAATATCCGTTTTGGAACCTATTTTCAACCTTGGTGGGAAAAAGGTAGTACCGAAAGATATAAAGCGATATTCCCGATACCGACTACGGTGTTAACTACCAATCAAAACTTAGTCCAAAATCCCGGATACTAAGAGTTTTAAGCGGGTCTTCTGTTTTGATTAGTAATGGAAGGCCCGTTTTTTTAATACTTAAAATTAATTTTATGAAAAAGTATAGGATATTATTATTTATTTCCCTCATGATCGTTCTCGTTCTATTGAGTTGTAGTAGTGAGCAAGGACCAAGTACGCCTGTTGTAGCGGACAATTTGGATCCTGTGGCTGTTAGCAAAACCAATAAAACTAAAATATACATGCATTATATGTCATGGTTTGAAACCAATAGCAGCAGTTCTAATAATCAATGGGGTTACCATTGGAGGATGGCCAACAAAAATCCAAATACTATGGATTCTAATGGGCGCAGAGAAATAGCTTCCCATTATTATCCCCTAATTGGGCCCTATCATTCGGGTGATAAAGACGTAATAGAAAATCATTTGCTCATGATGAAATATGCCGGTATTGATGGCATTTTGATTGATTGGTACGGTACCTATAATTTAAACGATTATAGAATGGTCAAGGAAAATACGGATCAACTTATTGCTATGTTGGATAAAGTAGGAATGGAATATGCGATAGTTTATGAAGATCGGTTTCTGGGGAATATTGTACAAGCTGGTTTAGCACCTACTACGGTGAGTGCAGCACGAACCGATTTTAATTTTTTGCAAAGCAATTATTTTGGAGATTCCAATTATATAAAAATAAACAACAAGCCGCTGTTACTTAATTTTGGCCCTATCACCTTGACAACGCCAGCGGAATGGACGAGTGCTTTTAGTGATCTAAGTACAAAGCCCACTTTTTTGACCTTGTGGAATGAGTCCTCAGAGGCAGGAGCTAATGCTTCAGGGGAGTATGCTTGGGTCTATAAAAACAGCAGTTATCTAAGTGATTTCTATCAGAATACAGCACCTAAACTATCGGTGGCAATGGGAAGTGCGTATCCGGGTTTCCATGATTTTTATGCTGAAGGAGGAACAGCTACAACTATAGGATGGACCATTGATCACAAAAATGGAGCGACTCTCGATGAAACCTTGGCGCTGAGCAAGGCGGCTAATTTGAACTATTTGCAACTCATCACCTGGAATGACTTTGGCGAAGGAACGATGTTTGAACCTACGGTAGAATTTGGCTACACCTATGTTGAAAAGGTCAAAGCTTTTGCAGGTGTTCAACAGACTACAAGTGTATTTAGTTCGATTAATTCTCTTTTTAATTTGAGAAAGAAAAACAATGGTAATTCGGCAGTTCAAATTAAACTGGACAAGGCCTTTGCTTATTTTGTTTCTATGCAATCCGATAAAGCGATCCAATTACTTAATGAGATTCAATAATGATAAATAGCATATATAAATTCTGTTTGATCCTTTTATTAGGATTATTAGTATTATCCTGTAGTTCTAAAATGGAATATAAAGTAACATCACCAGGAAAAAACAATGAATTGGTTTTTTCATTAACTAAAACGGGTGCTCCTCAATACCGCTTCAATTCTAAGGGAAAATCGGTTATAGATCCTTCCTTATTGGGATTTGAATTTGAAGGAATAAAAAAAATGACCGAAGGGTTTAAGGTCATCGCGACTGAAGAACATCAATCTGATACCCTTTGGAAGCAAGCTTGGGGGGAGATCAAAAACGTGAGAGATGAGCACAACGAACTCGTTGTTCATTTAAAAGAATCGGAGGGAGAAGAAAGACTGGTTGATCTTATTTTTAGAGTTTTCGATGATGGATTGGGGTTTCGATATTCTTTTCCAAAACAAGATCACTTGAATCAAGTGCGTATCACGAATGAAATCACCCAATTTACCTTTGCCTTTGATCATGATGTATGGTGGATTCCGGTTCATTCTGAAAACAGTTATTATGAGAGTTTTTACAGAAAAACAGCCATGAGCAAAACCGATACGATTAATACACCAGCTACCTTTGAGACCAAAGACCGGCGGTATGTTGCGATCCACGAAGCCAATTTAACCGATTTTGCCTCCATGACCTTGTTAAAGACCAGCGGGAATCAGTATAAGAGTGAATTAGTGCCTTGGGCAGATGGGATAAAAGTGTATACTCAAACTCCTTTTGAAACCCCCTGGCGTACTATTATCGTTGGTGATAGTCCGGGTGATTTGGCAACTTCCAATCTCATGCTGAATTTGAACGAACCTTCTAAGGTAGATGATGTTTCGTGGATACGGCCTTCCAAATATATTGGAATTTGGTGGGGTATGCATTTAGAAAAATACAGTTGGGGCCAGGGAGAGAAACACGGAGCAACAACAAAGAACACCAAAGAATATATTGATTTTGCTGCCAAAAACAAATTGGATGGGGTTTTGGTAGAAGGCTGGAATGAAGGTTGGGATGGCGACTGGACAGCTGATGGCAGCAGTTTCAGTTTTTTAAAAGCCTATCCCGATTTTGATTTGGATGAAATCACGAAATATGCGGCTATGAAAAATGTGCGGTTGATTGGGCATCACGAAA
>CANEZU010000266.1 GCA_947444255.1 Flavobacteriaceae bacterium
CTAAAAACTTGCAACAAGTTGAAGAGATTGCAGAACAAATTATCGGAATGCAATTGATAACTCCACAAACTTCTGCTGAAGGTAAAAAAGTACACAAAGTATTAGTTGCTGAAGATGTATATTATCCTGGCGAAAGCGAGCCATCTGAATTTTATATGTCAGTAGTTTTAAACAGAGCTAAAGGACGCAATATGATTATGTATTCTACTGAAGGTGGAATGGATATTGAAGAAGTTGCAGAACATACTCCTCATTTAATTTTTACTGAAGAAATTGATCCTACTGTTGGATTATTAGGTTTTCAGTCCCGAAGAATAGCCTTTAATTTAGGTCTTTCTGGAAATGCTTTTAAAGAAATGACTCAATTTGTAACGTCATTATATAAAGCTTACATTGGATCTGATGCTTCTATGTTTGAAATTAATCCTGTCTTAAAAACATCGGATAATAAAATTATTGCAGTTGATGCTAAAGTAAATTTAGATGACAATGCTTTATACCGACAAGTAAAATATGCTGAAATGCGTGATATTCGTGAGGAGAATCCTATCGAAGTGGAAGCAAAAGCAGCAGGTTTGAATTATGTAGATCTTGACGGAACTGTAGGTTGTATGGTTAACGGAGCCGGATTGGCAATGGCAACTATGGACTTAATTAAATATGCTGGTTTTGAACCAGCAAATTTCTTGGATGTAGGTGGAACTGCTGATGCAAAACGAGTTGAATTGGCTTTCCGTATTATTTTGAAAGATCCAAATGTGAAAGCAATTTTGATTAATATCTTTGGTGGTATCGTTCGTTGTGACCGTGTTGCTCAAGGTGTTGTTGATGCTTACAAAAACATGGGTGATGCTATTAAGGTGCCTATCATCGTTCGTTTGCAAGGAACAAATGCTGAAATTGCAAAAGAATTAATTGATAATTCAGGTATGCCAATTTTATCTGCAGTTGAATTTCAAGAAGCTGCTGATCAAGTTAAATTAGCCTTAAACTAGGATAAAAACGTATTAGTTTTAGTGTTCAAATTAGTACTAGTACTTTTATATATTAAAAAATCCTGAACGCGAGTTCAGGATTTTTTTTTGTCATATTTATTTTGTCTTTCAATTGCATCTGATTCGTAGATTCTGAAACCTTTTTCCTTGTTTTGAGCAAAAGATAAAAGCGACTTGGCAACTGTTTTACTTTGAATGGGTTTGTATTTTTTCCAATTTCCAATAAGTAGGAAGGAAAAGAATTTCATAAGAGCAGTTCCTATTTTTTCTCCCAGTCTAAATTCGGTTCTGTTTCCCAATAATATTGAAGGTCTTAGAATAGCAGTGTGCTCAAAATTAGAATTTTTCAAAAAAGCTTCAATATCTCCTTTTGTTTTTAGATAAAAGTTAGAAGATGTGGCATCAGCGCCAAGTGATGATACTATCAGAAATTGTTTTATATTATTTTCTTTAGCCAGCTTTGCAAATTGGCTCGGATATTCAAAATCAACTTTTCTAAATGCATTTTTGCTTCCTGCATTTTTTATAGTAGTTCCAATAGTACAGAAGAAATCATCACCTTTTACTAAATCCTGATAGGTTTCTGGTTTGTCAAAGTCAATGAGATGTTGTGTTAATTTTGGGTGTTGATAATTGGTATCTCTTTTCGCAAAAGAAATCACACGATCATAATTCTCGCTTTCTAAAAGTAATTCTAGTAATTGAGAACCAATAAGTCCTGTACTCCCGATTAATAATGCCGTTTTCAAAACTAGGATTTTTTCTTGTTGCCGTTGCTAAATTTTACTTTTTCTACGATCTGAACTTTCGGAGCCGTTCTTTGATCTCTAGATTTCGCATTAGAAGCGGGTTTCTTTTTGTATTCTGTTTTGGGCTTGTATTCCGGTTTTGAATTAGCAAAGTCCTTCGCAATATATTCCGTTTTGGGTTTGTGTCCGGCAATTACTTCTGATGGATTTTTCGGGTTTTCCTTTGTACCTCTCAAATGGATTACTAATCCATTTAGGAAATTGCGTAACAACTGATCGCCACATTCCATGTAGTTGGGATGATCTTCTTTACGGAACACATTACCCACTTCTCCTTTCGACATTCTGAAATCTACCAATTCTAAAATATCTACTATTTGGTCATCTCTTAATTGAAGAGCGACTCTTAATTTTTTAAATATATCGTTGTTGTTCATTTTTCTAATTTTAAATGCGGCTGCATCGTTATTTGTGCCAAAGATACGCTTTTAGAAAAAGATAGTCTGATTCTTTTTTGAATTGAAATTTGGTTGTATCTATGAGTTAGGATAGAACAACATTTTTTTAAGAAAGCTGAGATTGAAGTCTTTTTATTTCGTCTCTTAATTTGGCTGCTTGAAGAAAATCTAATTCTTTAGCTGATTTTTCCATGTTTTTCCTTTTTTCGCGAATGCGTTTTTCAATTTCCGCTTTAGGAAGGTATTCGGTTTCTGCTTCAGCAGCAGCAGATAAAGTATTCCCTAATTCGTAATCTACCAAAGGATTTTTAGTAAAAGCACTTTCGATTTTTTTATTTAAAGCTTGGGGAAGTTGGTTGTTCTGTGTGTTGTAATTGATTTGTTTTGTTCTTCGATAGTCGGTTTCATCAATTGTTTTTTGCATACTAGCCGTTATTTTATCGGCATAGAGAATTGCTTTTCCATTCAAATTTCTTGCAGCCCGGCCTATGGTTTGCGTGAGGGAACGATGACTTCTCAAGAATCCTTCTTTGTCAGCATCTAAAATAGCGACAAGAGAAACCTCCGGTAAATCCAAACCTTCCCGAAGTAAGTTTACACCAATTAGTACATCGAAAATTCCTTTTCGCAAATCCTGCATAATCTCGATTCGTTCTAATGTATCTACTTCAGAGTGAATATAACGACATCTAACATTTACTTTCGTAAGGTATTTGGCTAATTCTTCGGCCATTCTTTTAGTTAAAGTAGTTACTAAAACGCGTTCGTCTTTTTCTGCCCGGACTTGAATTTCTTCAATTAAATCATCGATTTGGTTCAAGCTAGGGCGTACTTCTATAATTGGATCCAATAATCCTGTAGGTCGAATGAGCTGTTCAATTACAACGCCATCTGTTTTTTGCAATTCATAATCGGCTGGGGTAGCGGAGACATAAATCACTTGATTTTGCATGGCTTCAAATTCTTCAAATTTTAACGGGCGATTGTCCATGGCGGCTTGCAAACGGAAGCCATATTCTACCAGATTTTCTTTTCTGCTTCTATCACCGCCATACATAGCGTGAACCTGAGAAAGTGTCACATGACTTTCGTCAACGACCATCAAGAAATCTTTTGGAAAATAATCCAACAAACAGAAGGGTCTTGTTCCTGGCAAACGGCCGTCTAAGTAACGAGAATAATTTTCGATTCCAGAACAATAGCCCAATTCCCGAATCATTTCTAAATCGAAATTGGTACGTTCTTCTAATCTTTTGGCTTCGAGGTGTTTTCCGATTTCTTTAAAATAATCGACCTGTTTTACCATATCCTGTTGGATTTCCCAGATTGCATTTTGAAGTACATCGGGAGA